>JBBQIG010000040.1:0-15634 GCA_038324715.1 Anaerolineae bacterium
GACCCCCATTACTCTCAACAACCAGTAATTTTAGCCCTGTTTATCAATCTGTTTGTCAATCTGTTTGTCAAATAGTCATCTTATCCAACTATCCATCACAACTATTCATCACAAACTAGGCATCGAAGGAGAGAACCCTATGCCAATTCAAGCACGCGGCGCAATTTCTCGCGGTCCCAAAGAGCCAGTCAGCATTGAAGAGTTTACCATTGACGACCCGGGACAGAACGAAGTCTTGGTGCGCATCCTTGCTTCAGGCGTTTGCCACACCGATCTAGGTGTAAAGAATGGCGTCTATGGCACAAGCGGCTATCCGTTTCTCTTGGGGCACGAAGGCGCGGGCGTCATTGAAGCAATTGGCCCCGGCGTCACCAACCATCAGGTGGGAGACCATGTAATTCTGGCGTGGCGCGCACCCTGTGGAAAGTGCCGCTTTTGCCGCACAGGCCGTCTCAACTTCTGTGCTGCCAGCTTGAACGCAGAAAAGCGAATGCACAGCCACGATGGTCTTCTACTCAATCCCGTGTTGGGCATTGGCACCTTTTGTACGCATACGCTAGTCCATGCAGACCAGGCGATTGGCTATGATCCCAAATTGCCCGCGCCCCAAATGTCGCTAATTGGTTGTGGGGTGATGACAGGCGTGGGCGCGGCACTTTATGCCGCGGGGGTACGTCCGGGGACAAGTGCTGCGGTCTTTGGCTGTGGTGGTGTGGGTGATAGCGTGATTCAAGGTGCGCGCTTGGCAGGTGCAACCACAATCATTGCGGTGGATATTGATCCGCAAAAGCTGGAATGGGCCAAGCAATTTGGGGCAACGCACACAGTCAACGCCAAAGAGGTAGACCCAATTGAACGTATTAAGGAATTGACGGGCGGCAATGGCGTCAACTATTCGTTTGAGGCGGTCGGGATTCCGCAAACAGTGGAGCAAGCATTATTCTGCCGTGATCTGGCGGGCACTTGTGTTCTAATTGGTGTCCCCGGCCCTGGCCCTACTTTGACGCTCGATTTACAGCGCTTCTTTGATTTGGGCGGAAATTTCTGCGTCTCCTGGTATGGCGACTGTTTGCCGACGCGTGACTTTCCGCTGTTAGCTGATTGGTATCAGCAAGGGCAACTGAAGCTAGACGAGGTCGTTAGCCGCCTCGTTTCGCTGGACGAAGTGGAAGAAGCATTTGCTGCCATGGAGCGCGGTGAGACCTTGCGCTCGGTGATTACCTTCTAAAGAACCACAAGTAAAGAGCTGCAAGAACGCTCTACTACCCGGCGCATATCAGCATCCTCATCAGGGTTCTGATATGCACCATTTTTATCCCTTGCCCTACTGTTTCTGACCCACCAAGATGTAGGAGAGTGGCATCTTTTGATAAGGCTCCAATGACTTAAACATTGCCGAGATGTCGTGTGGATACTCTTCAAAGGCGGCAATCGCAATCCCATTTGCAATCAGCGCGGTCATGTTGTCGGAGAGCGTGTGGGCAAACCAATACTTGGGCAGAGATTCATACTGCGTGCCATTGTAATAATCAAGCGTGGACGGGTCCTCTTGTGCCGCCTTATTGAAGTAGCCAAGTGAAATTTGTAGTGGGTTCTCTGTCTCACTTGGTACGTCCAGCATGTTGAGGAAGGGGTGCATTTCATAGATCAGCAGCTTACCCTGTGGCTTCAAGATGCGTGCCACAACTTCAAAAAATCCGTGAATATCGGGCATCCACGACAAAACGCCAATCGTAATATAAACCAGGTCAAATGTCTGGTTGTAGCTTGGCGCAATCTCATAGATGTTGGTTGCTACAAATTCACAGTCATGCTGTGCCGCCTCATTCAGTGCCTGCGCTTGTTGAATAAACTCCTCGGAAAAATCAAAACCAACGCAGCGTCCAGCCCCTATATTTTTGATTGACAAGAGTTCGCGCCCATTGTTGCACCCCAGTTGTGCAATCGCCTTGCCCTCTACACCTATTTCACGTAGCTTTTGGGTTTCATGAGCATCCAGCACAGAAAATCCTGGCTCTGCAAAGCCTTGTAATAGACGTGCCTGGTTGGCATCGGCATGGATCGGTGCAACCTGATTCCACGCCTGGCGATTTGCTTCGATGTATTGATTACCTTGCATGTGTGGACTCCAAGTTAATTCTGAGGTGATAATTCTAAGGCTACGGAACTTCATCAGAAGTGTGTGCTAGTATAACGCTTATTCAGCAACTTGGGATATCCTCTTGAATCTCCTCTTAAGCAGATGCAAGAGCGGCTGTGCCCTGAGGTTTGACACCCTTTCCTGGCTGTGTTAACTTTTTGCACTTGTTAGCAGCGGTATTTGATTGCATTTTAATTTGTGAGTAATTCATCAAACATGAACGAAGAGAGCCATCAACTTATTAGAAAACGCGGCTATCGGTTAACGCCGCAGCGTCAATTAATCCTGGATGCTCTCCATGAGGCAGATGGACATTGCACGCCAGAGGAGGTCTATACCCGCGTCCATGCCAAAAGCAGCGCCGTCAACCGCACCACAGTCTATCGAACACTAGAATTTTTGGTGCGATTGGGTTTGGTCTCGACTGCGCATGTACAAGACAACCAAACGATCTATGAATTGGCGAGTGAAGAGCCTCATCATCATCTTGTCTGTCAACAATGCGATAAGGTTATTCAGATCGACCATCAACTGGTGGAATCGACCTTTAGTGATCTAGAAGAACAGACGGGATTTACAATCAGCACTGATCACTTGGTGCTCTTTGGCGTCTGTTCGCAATGTCAAACACAAAGTCAGGTACAAAATCAGACACAGAGTTAAGCACCCATTCAAGTCAATGTTCGCACCACTAATTCTTTATGAACCGCCAGGCTCCTTTGCCACCTGCCCCTGCATGTATCTAAATTTGTATCCATTCGGTGAGCCTTCAAGTGACTCAATCCCCGCTCAATCCCCGCTCAAAAGTAGCCCTGGCAGCTTTCTATACAGGTTTCTGCCTCGGTTGACAAGCCCCTACGAGCATGTTACTTTGAAGTAGACATAGCCCCCATTTATACTCCTTTCATCTGTTCTTCGCCTTGTTACAGGTAGACAATTACATACTTTTGCGCCATCACAGATACGATTACAGCACTACGAGTAGAGTGATATAAATTGCTATCGAGGAGGGAATATGCTGATCGACCCCGATATTCGCCAAGCGTTTGAGTTCGAGAGTGACATTCAGAACCCAATTTTGAGTGTCTATTTGAATGTAGATGCTGATCGGCGTTCGAGTGATCGTTACAAAATCGCCTTACGTAATTTACTGAGCAATGCCGCAGGCGCATCCCCGGAAGATTGCAAGCGTATCCAGAACTATGTCGAGATGGGCTATAATCGCCAAGGGCGCAGTTTGGCAATGTTTAGCTGTACTGAACACGATTTTTGGATCGCCAAGAGCTACATGGTGCCTGTGGAGGAAGCTGCTTATGTTGGGCGACGGGCAAATACACGCCAATTAACAAAACTGATGGATACCTATAGCCGCTATGGCGTAATCCATATCGATCAAGAGGGTGCGCGTCTCTATCTCTTTACAATGGGTGTTTTGGAAACTGCCGAAGGCTATTTGGGCGAAGAGGTGAAGCAGCATAAAGCGGGGGGCTGGTCATCGTCCCGCTATCAACGCCACGAAACGAGCGTTGCTCAACACAATCTACAAGATGCTGCCGAGATGGCAGAAGAGTTCTACCGTTCCAATGATACACGTCATTTGCTCCTTGCTGGTACAGAGAAGAATGTTGCACGCTTTCAAGAAATGTTAAGTCACCGCCTGCGCTCAATGGTCGTAGGGCGCTTTGCCGCGGGTGCCAATGCGACGCCAGCAGAGATTAGTGAGAAGGCAATTAAGTTGGCGCGTCAAGCTGGGACAACTGAAGCCGTGAATCTGGCAGACGAAGTGATCACCGTGGTACACAAGGGTGGAAATGCTGTGGCAGGGCTGGCAGAGGTGCTGACTGCCGTGCAAGAGAATCGCGCCATGCAGGTTGTTGTGCTTTCCGACTTTGCCCAACCTGCCTACCGGTTTGTGGACAGTGGTTACATTCTGTTAAATTTGTCGGATGGCAAGGAATTGGGCAGTGGTCGTGTGCAAGAACTGCCCGATGCAGTGGAAAGTGTCTTGCGGCGCGCGATGGAGCAAGGCATCGGTGTGACCATCCTTGACCAACATGCTGGGCTAGAAAAGCTTGGTAAAATCGCCGCCTTCACTCGTTATTAAGGAACTTTGTGACGGAATCTTTACCGGACTCTTTGCCTGAATCTCTATCTGGTTCTCGTTCTCAATCTGAAAAGCCTTCCTGGGATCTTGCGGAATTCGATCCCCAGCTTCATCTTGTCCAATTCCAGGCGGGTTGTCATGCGTTGAATATTCCCTTAAACGAGCATCAACTTGCCCAGTTTGAACTTTACTACCGAGAGTTAGTGACGTGGAACGACAAGTTTAACCTAACCGCCATCACAGATTATGTGGAAGTGCAGGTGAAGCATTTTCTGGATTGTTTGGTGGCGTTGCCGTTGATTGCCGAGGAACTTGGCGACACGTTGCCCCCTGTCCAACCGTTACGCCTGCTTGATGTGGGCAGCGGTGCGGGTTTTCCGGGGATCCCTTTGAAGATTGCTGCGCCAAAGCTTAAAGTGACGTTGATGGATGGCACAGGCAAAAAAGTCACTTTTTTGCGCGAGATGGTTACCAAGTTGGGGTTGACCGATGTGGAGGCAGTACAAGGACGTGCAGAGGAAATGGGCAATAGCCCTAGCTATCGAGGTCAGTTTGACTTGGTAACTGCACGCGCTGTAGCCTCATTAGCAACATTGGTCGAATACTTGATCCCGCTGGTGCGGCGTGGGGGTCATGCAGTTATTTATAAGGGAATGAGCGCGCCGCAGGAGTTAGCAGAGGCACAGAAGGCCATTCAGTTGCTTGGGGGCGAACTGGCACGCATTGAGGCAGTGCAAGTTCCCTTGCTCAATGAACAACGATACATTCTGCTCATCAAAAAACAACAGCATACGCCCGACCGCTACCCACGCAGCCAAGGCTTGCCTCGCCAGAAGCCACTCCTATGAGACGGTTATTCTAAGAATGGGCGTCTTATAGGTTCAATATCGTAGCTCTGCTATTTGTATAGCAGTACAAATAGCAACTTGATGTTCTGTGTTATTTCGGTGCTCAAGGCTTAGTCGCTTAAGTCCTTCTCGAGATAGAAGGTCATGTGCTGGAAGTGGATCACGGGGTCAATGTATTCAACACGAATATGCTTTGGAACATTGAGCGTGAGTGGTGCGTAACAGAGGATACTGCGTACGCCTGACTCGACCAGAATGTCACAAACGGACTGGGCTGCCTCGGCAGGAACCGCGATAATTGCAATCTGCACTTTGTGCCGGCGCACTTGGATTGGAATGTTTGTGAGTGGCTCAACAATGTTTGTCTCGCCTACCTGGGTGCCGATTTTGCTCTCATCGTTATCAAAAACGCCAACAATCCGAAAGCCTCGGTGTTCGAAACCATTATAAGCTGCCAATGCGTGACCTAAATAACCAGCGCCCACTAATACTACTGACCAGATGGAATCTACTTTGAGAATCTTCTCTAGTTGTTTGCACAAATAGGCCACATTATAGCCCGTGCCTTGTTTGCCAAATTCACCGAAATGGCTCAAATCCTTGCGAATTTGGGCAGAACTAATCCCCAGTCGCTCTCCCAACTCTTGACTGGAGGCAACTTCTTGCCCCTCGGCTGTCAATAGCTTTAAGGTACGCAAGTAGACCGGCAGCCGCCCAATCACAATATCGGGGATGCCGTTCTTTTCGTCTTCTAGTGTTGAAGCAAGGTCGTCATTCGTGATAATCCGTGAATCCATAAGCCCATTTGTATCGTTTCTATGAGGGATATGTGGTCAGAATCAACAGGCAAATCGCGTGAAATTAATGCATAGTTAAGTGCGCTACCACACTACCTGAAGCATAAAAAGAATATGACAATATAGCCGACGACGCAGACAGCCCTTCATGCCTATCTGGACAAGATAAGCACTCTGATAATTTGGAGTGTAGCACAAGTGTCATTGTTACGCTAAACACAAACAAAAATGTCTATAAGATGCGAATTTCCAGTTCAAAGTGCTAGCCCGCTTGATCTTACACTGGTGTGGCATCTCCTCTGGCATAATCTATAGTATAGTTCTTTCTGGAAACTCGTCTTCGTTACTACATTTGCTACTGGTTACTATCTTTTTGTATCTTTAACTGTATCTTAACTATACCCTTAACAGCGCATAATAGCCTTGAAGATGGTTGCATCGGATGCGACAGACCTATAAACCAACGGATAATCGTATGATGAATAACTGTATGAGAGAAGCACGTTCAAGCAGGAATATACAATGAAATCAATTTTTGCCAAGTGCTCCGCCGCCAGAATGGCTACGGCACTTTTAGTCTTTACCTCGTTTGTTGCGGGGAATTTCACTGGCTTTTGGGCGCAACCTGTTCTGGCTCAACGCAGCACCCCCACTGAGTTTGCCATCTTTTGGGAAGCGTGGGATTTGGTGGTCGATCAGTTTGTGGATCGTGATCGGGTGGATTTTACTGCCATGACCTATGGCGCAATCCAGGGGATGTTGGATGCACTGGGGGATGAAAATCATACAGTTTTCTTTTCTCCCGATGAAGCCGAACAACAAGCGAGCGCGCTGGAAGGTTCCTTTGAGGGAATTGGGGCTTATGTAGGTCAAGAAGAGGGCCAATTCATCATCATCGCGCCCATTCGTGGTTCACCTGCCGATGCAGCGGGTATTGTTGCGGGTGATGTTGTTTTAGAAGTCAATGGCACAGAGGTCACAGGCATGGCTGAATGGGAGGTGATTGCTCTGATTCGCGGCCCTGCTGGTTCCACGGTGAATGTGACTGTCTTGCACCCAGATGCCGAAGAGCCTGTTGAGCTTGCAATTGAGCGGGGTTGGATTGATATTGAAAGCGTGCTGTGGGCGCGGATTCCGGGAACAAGTTATGTTCACCTTCAGATTACCCAGTTTGCCAGTGACACCAGCCGCGAATTGCGTAGTGCTTTAGAAGCGATTGACAGAGAAGCCTCCAGCGGACGTCCCGTTGCTGGCATTATGCTCGATCTGCGGAATAACCCTGGTGGCTATCTGCAAGAAGCCCTGCGCGTTGCCAACCAATTCATGGATGAAGGCGACATTATTCTCCACGAGAAAGATGCAGATGGGAAGATTGTCACCTATCGCGTGGAAGGCAGGGGAATGGCACGCGAGATCCCGATCGTTGTCTTGATTAACCAAGGATCGGCAAGCGCAGCAGAAATTGTATCGGGTGCACTGCAAGAGAATGATCGGGCTAAACTGGTGGGGATGCCCACCGTGGGTACAGGTACCGTGTTGCGCCCCTATACCTTGAGCGATGGCTCCGTGTTGCGTCTGGGCGTTACCAATTGGCTCACCCCGGATTATGAATTGATCAAGGGGCAAGGTATCCAACCGGATGTTACTGTGGAGCAAGAGGCGACAGTGGAATTGATGAATTCATTGCTGCTTGAAGAGATTAGCACCGCAGAGCTAGACGTCCATCCCGATAGCCAGTTTCAGGCTGCACTGTTGTGGCTGACCAATCCAACCGAGATGCCTGTGCAGCAGGTGGTCAAACCCCCAGCCATTAGCGATTGATTCTGTAGAGTAGGCTCTGTAGAAAAGAACAAAGACGTTGCCATCTAACTTTACTTTCCGCTAAATTGTTGCGTATAGCAAACGAGTGCGTAAACCAATTACAACCAATACACTGGAGAGCCAAGCGATTCAGAAACCTTTGCCTCATTTTCTCAACTTTTGCGGACAGGTCAGGAAGTTGGGCAAAATTGGAAAAATTCACCCATGACCTGACAGCCACCATCCGTTCCCAGTGTGAGAATATATTTCGACACTCAAGCATGTTTGCTATCCGAAGAATTTTAGCGGAAACTAAAGATCTAACGGGTAATGCTCATTGTCATTGTGACCAAAGAGAGAAATCTCTTTGGTCACAATGACATTTTTGAGAGAACTTGCAAGATTTTTTAATAGCGACAAAGGGATAATGGATGCGTTTTCGACCTTGTATTGATTTGCGTGGTGGTCGTGTGGTGCAAATTGTGGGTTCGTCGTTGCGTGATGATGGCGCAGGCCCCGTGACTAATTTCGAGTCGCAAGAGTCCCCGGCATATTTTGCGCGCCGCTATCAAGCGGATGCTTTGCCGGGTGGGCATGTCATTGCGCTAGGCCCAGGCAACCGGCAGGCTGCGCTCGAAGCGTTGCACGCGTTTCCTGGCGGGCTGCAAATGGGGGGCGGCATTACACCAGAGACCGCGACTGAATATCTGGACGCGGGTGCCAGCCACGTCATTGTCACCTCATATATCTTTCCAGAGGGAAAACTTGATCTGGATCGCTTGGCTGCGCTGGTGGCTGTGGTGGGGCGGCAACGGCTTGTGTTGGATCTAAGCTGTCGCAAACGGGGAGATGCCTACTGGGTTGTGGTTGACCGCTGGCAACGCTTTACAGAAGTGCCAATCACCCGCGCCAGACTTGAACAACTTGCCGAGCAATGTGCTGAATTTCTGGTGCATGGGGTGGATGTGGAAGGGAAACGATTGGGGATTGACACGGAACTAGTGGAATTGTTGGGTGCATGGTCGCCCATTCCCGTGACCTATGCCGGTGGCGCACGCGCACTAACGGATCTCGATCTGGTTCGCAGCCGCGGTTGTGGGCGGGTTGATCTGAGTATAGGCAGTGCTTTGGATCTCTTTGGGGGCGATGTTTCTTACGAAGCCGTGGTTGCTTGGCAACGCGCCGGGGAAACAGAGGAGGCAGAGGGGTTGGCTCTCTCGCGTGAACAGAGCGAAAGCGGAAATGCGGCCTAAGCCTCTGGCTACTGTTAGCCGCTTCGTTGGTTGTTAGCTACTTATGTTGTTAGCTACTTACCATTCTCTGAGGGATACAATTCATGCTTGTAGATGTAATGTTCGACCAGGCGCGGCACTTGATGACGGATCGGCTGTCCCATGCGTACACGACGTTGAATCTGGTTGGAGGCAATCTCCACTTCGGGCATGTCGAGAATAATAATTTGTTCACGCACGCCGGGCAGTGCATCCTCTAACTTCGCCCATTCCAACTTTACATCATGACGGCTTAATGCCACCAATGTACAATTTTCAATTAACCAGGCCGCCTCGCGCCAGGAGGGCAGATCGCGCAAGCTATCCATGCCCATCAGGAAGAATATTTCTACATCTTCGCCCACCTGTTCGCGCATCAACCGTACCATGTCCGCTGTGTAATGTGGCCCGGGGCGATCTGCATCAATGCGGCTGATCGAAATGTAATCGATGTCTGCCGTTGCCAATTCGCACATGGTAATGCGATGGTTCATCGTCGTTAGCCTGCGCCCCTGCTTGTGGGGTGGGTCGCCCGCGGGCACCAAAAAGACACGATCAATCCCCAATTGAAAATGGACTTCTTCGGCCAAGATTAGATGACCGATGTGAATGGGGTCAAAAGTGCCGCCAAAAATGCCAATCCGCTGCTGGAGGGGGTCAACCTGGGGAATCATATTGACACCTGGCTCAATGGGAGTCACAAGCTCATTCATTGGTGCATTATCTTCTAGCGGCCCATCACCGGACCGGCTGATTTGGAGTGACCCTATTCTGCTCTGCTAACATTTTTTGTTTTTCAAGCGATTTTTCAAGCGCTAGAAACTCAAGGCTATTTCTGACGGTAGACTTCTTGTGTATTATCATAGCCCCAGACCATTTCCAAACTTCCAATCTGGACTATGTCACCATCGACCACACCCGCTTCGCGCAGGGCGTCGATAATGCCCATTGCACGTAAAATACGCTGGAAGCGCATCGAAGCTTCATAGTAATCCCAGTTCGTCATTTGGGCCGCGCGTTCAATGGCAGTGCCAACAACTCTCCACTCCCCCTCGTCTATCTGCTCAATGTTGAAGGCCTTCTCTTCCGTTGGCGATTCCAGCAAAGCTGCCTCATCCACCAATTCACCTTCTTCCATCGGAGGCAGTGCATCCAACATGGCTTGCACTTGATAAAGCAAGGGTTGAATATTTTCGCGCGTGGCTGCACTAATGGCAAGTGTAGGATAGCCTAATGCTTGGATGGCTGCCTCAAATTCAGGCCATAGCTCGCGCACATGGGGCAGATCCATCTTGTTCAAGACCACAAGTTGTGGATTGTCGGCTATTTGGGGATTAAAAAGAACTAACTCTTGGTTAATCGCCTCAAAGTCACCCATTGGATCTGGGCTGTCGCCATTAATCAGATGAATCAAGAGGCGCGTGCGTTCAATGTGGCGCAGGAAATCGAGTCCCAACCCCACACCCGTATGCGCACCCTCGAGCAAGCCTGGAATATCAGCCACCACAATCTGGCGGTGGTCAACTTCCGCCACACCCAGGATTGGGGCAACTGTGGTAAATGGATAGTCGGCAATTTTGGGCTTGGCCGCGCTAATCACGCTGAGCAGGGTGGATTTTCCAGCGTTCGGGACGCCAATAATTCCCACATCTGCCACCAACTTCAACTCTAGCGTTACCCAAAGTTCTTCGCCTGCTTCGCCATTTTCAGCCATGCGTGGGGCGCTATTGCGCGCCGACTTAAAAGCCGAGTTGCCGCGACCCCCACGTCCGCCACGCGCCACCACCACACTGCGCCCTGGTCGTGTTAGGTCTGCCAACAACTCGCCCGTTTCGGCATGGCGGACTAGCGTTCCTGGTGGAACAGGCACAATAAGATCCGGGCCGCGGGCTCCCGTTTTATTGGCCCCGCCACCGTGGACACCTCGTTCGGCGCGGTAATGGATCTGATGCTGGAACGGTGCCAGGGTGTTTAATTCTGGATCGACCACAAAGATCACATTGCCACCGCGCCCGCCCGAACCCCCAAAAGGGCCGCCTTTGCGAACAAATTTTTCACGGCGAAAGGCAACAATGCCATTGCCGCCATCACCTGCTTTAACATAGATTCGTGCTTTATCAAAGAACATAAAAGCATTGTAGTCGCGCGCGTCGCACTTGTCCAAAATTGCAGGTTCTATCTCTGGTTGAAACTTACCTTTCGCACTCCTCTCGGTTCTCTTTAGTTGGATGAACATAAGCAAACTGTAGAGTAAAACTGTAGAAGAGTAGTAGGGGGATTACGGCGTGGATTGTGACGTGGATTGGTATGTGGTTGACAGGGAGGGGAGGGAATGTATAATGACACGCAATGCAGACAGGACGCGAGATGCCAGAGCAAGAGAATGATTCACTACCCCCGCTTGATGTGACAAACCAAACATCGCGGGATGATTCCTCTCAACCGAGCCGATTTAAATACCTTTTCGGAGACCGCTTTTGGAAGGGGCTTCTGATTGGGACTGCGGTGCTCTTGGTGATCGGCTTGATCTGGATTGGCCCCAAAGCTTGGGTACTTGTACAGGATGAACAGGCGCTGGAAGCATGGGTTGTCAGTTTGGGGTGGCTTGGCCCTTTGGCACTTGTGGCGCTCAATGCGCTTCAGATTGTTGTTGCCCCAATCCCCGGTTATGTTTTGCAAGTGGCAGCGGGCTTTTTATTTGGCCCATTCTGGGGTGGCGTTTGGGGAAGCTTGGGATTGCTCTTGGGCGGGTCAATCGCTTTTTGGCTCTCAAGGCGCTACGGGCGTCCACTGGCAGGGCGGCTGGTGGGTGATGAACGACTGGATCAGTGGGAGCGCGTAAGCCACAGCAATAGCACCCTGATCTGGTTTATCATTATGTTCGCTCCTACGGGCGATATTCCCTACTTTCTGGCGGGATTGGCTCGTGTCCCTTTTGTCAAGATTCTCGTCCTCACCCTAATCATCCGTGTCCCCAGCACCTTTGTGGTTGCCGCGGCGGGTGCGGGGGTGATGTGGCTGAGTTGGTGGCAACTGGCGTTGGTCTTTGTGAGTCTGTTGGTGCTGTTGGTAGTTTTCTTGCATTACCAAGATCAGATCGTGCGTTGGAGTGACCGGCATGTACAGCGACGGGTGGAGCATACCCTACGTGGTGATGCGAAGTGATCTGACAACGCTAGGATCTGACTAGGATCTGACAATGCTAGTTGGTCTAGTCCTGTTACTGACCAGTTATGAGATAATGCTGAGTATGATATTACGGATACATTTTCCAAAAGATTGATAGAGTAGAGTGAGACAGTATGAGTGGTGATAAAGCAGCACTATGGACACGGATCGATGCCGACTTGACACAGGCGATGCGTGATCAAGATACCATTAAGAAGTTTGCCTTGCGTGCGGTAAAGACTGCGCTCACGGAAGCGACCAAAGTCGGGAATAGTGAAGCGCTTACGGATGAGCAGGTAATGGCTGTCATTCAACGTGAGGCAAAGCGTCGCCGCGAGGCTGCTGCCGAATATGACAAAGTGGGCGCAAAGGCTCCCGCCGAGCAAGAGCGCGCCGAGTTGGCTGTGTTGGAAAATTATCTGCCCCGTCAACTGACCGAAGACGAGGTCGAGGCGCTCGCTCGTGTCGTGATTGCCGAAACTGGCGCAAGTTCAGTGCGCGACCTGAATAAGGTAATGCCCGTGATGATGATACGCGTAGCAGGTGTTTCGGATGGCAAAGTTGTAAGTCAGGTCGTTCGTCGTCTGTTAGGCGCATAGCGTGCAGTACCATCTTCTTGCGACTTCAATCTCTTTATCAGGATTATTAAGTGAAGTCGCAAGAGCAAATGGTGTTGTGTAGTGACAAGGGTGCATTGTGACATTTAGCATGAAACTACGGACGGTTGAGCGGTTTGACCGGCTTTTGGTCGGTTTTTTAACCGCGTCTGTGGGTATTCTCATGGTGGGGCTCTTTTCGTGGCAAGCTCCTTTTGGTAGCCAGGTACAACTAAGTGAGGGGCAAGTTGCCCCCTATGATGTGGTGGCACCTCGTCAAATTACCTATGAAAGCCAGGTGTTGACGGAGCGCGCTCGTGAGCGCGCTGCCCAGAGTGTTCCTGATCAATATGATACGCCTGACGGGCGCGTGCGTCGTGAGCGCATCGACCGCGCACAAGATGTGGTGGAGTTTATTAGCGTTGTACGCGCCGATGAGTATGCTACAGATTTGCTCAAGGCCGACTATCTACTCACGATTCCCGATTTGGCGCTGACACTTGATTTGGCAGAGCAAATCGTGGGCCTCTCTGCGCCAGAATGGCAGCGGGTTGCGGAGGAAATTCCGGCAACGTTAGATCGGGTGATGCGCGAAGAAATTCGCGAAAGCAATCTGGCGGCAGTGCAACGGCGTGTGCCTGCTCAGATTGCAAGCAATTTGAGTGAACAGTCCAGCGCAATTGTGACGGAGATGGTGCGTGCGTTGGTTCGCCCCAACAGCCTTTTGAATCCGACCCGCACCGAGGAGATGCGCGAAGGTGCGCGCAATGATGTTCCTGTGCAACTTGTTACGCTAGAGCGTAATGAGATTATTTTGCGCGCCGGGGATATTGCAACCAATGCGCATGTGGAAACACTCTCCCAAATTGGACTACTTCAGAATCAATGGAATTGGTGGGTCACCCTTCGTGGCGTTGCTTTTACAGTAGCATTGCTGGGAGTGATGGGGGGGGCAATCTATCGGTTGCGCCCACGCACGCTAACCGATGTGCAGGAATATGGCATGTTGGTCGTCCTCCTGGTTATCTGGCTGATCGCCGCTAAGTTTATGATTGTGCCACACGACTGGTTGCCCTACCTCTATCCTTTGGCTGCTGTGGGCATGTTGACTGCGGTGATGATTGATGTGCGTGTGGCAGTGATTGCTACTTTGGGTTTTTCGTTGGTCGCCCATTTTATGGCTCCCAACAATCCAATGCTCGTTGCCTACCTCTGTTTGGGGGGGCTTGCCGGTGCGTTAACTTTGGGGCGCGCCGAACGGCTTACAGCGTTCTTGTGGGCTGGATTGGCAGTTTCGGTCGTCAATTGGTTGACGATGGCAGCTTTTCGCCTGCCCTTTGATGACTTTACAATGGCGCGCCTGGTGCAACTGCATGTGGTGGTCTTGCTCAATGGTGGGCTTTCTGCCAGCATCGCCATGATCGGCTATCTGGTCTTGGGCAATCTTTTTGGCATCACTACCAGTTTGCAATTGACCGAACTAAGCCGCCCCACCCATCCCCTCTTGCGCCAGCTTTTGCTCAAGGCGTCGGGAACCTATCATCATACAATTATCGTCAGCAATCTGGCGGAGCGGGCTGCGGCTGCCATTGGGGCAGATGCCTTCCTGACTCGCGTGGGGGCCTATTACCACGACATCGGCAAAACTGTGCGTCCCTACTTCTTTGCTGAAAATATTGTAGATACCGCCTCGCCCCATGATAAGATCGACCCACTGACGAGTGCACAGATTATCATTAGTCATGTGAGTGATGGTCTTGACCTTGCCCAGAAGTATCGTTTGCCTCCCCGTATTCAAGATTTCATTCGCGAACATCATGGGAGTTCCCTAGTCAAGTACTTCTATGTACAGGCGGACCGCGAAGCAGGGGACAATGAGGAGATCAACCCTGCTGATTTCTCCTATCCAGGTCCAAGCCCACGCAGCAAAGAGACGGCGATTCTCTTTCTGGCGGATATGTGTGAAGCTGCCGTGCGTGCTGTGCGTCCTGCCACGCGTGAAGATTTGGAATTGTTGGTCAACAAGCTGATTGATGAGCGTGTCGCCGAAGGGGAACTCAGCGACAGTAACTTGACCTTCCGCGAGCTTCAAATGGTGAAGGAGGTCTTCCTGCAAGTGCTGCAAGGTGTCCATCACCCACGCATCCAGTATCCAGAGTCGGTTAAGAAGCCCAATCGCACCACAACCCCACCCGCAACTCTTCAAGAGGGTGCTGTGGACGAGAGCAACGGCAAAGGCTCAACTGTGCCTGTGCCTGGCGGTATGGAAGAACCAGCCGGTGTTTAGTTTCTCTCTTAATTTCTCTTTGTTCTCGATACTTTAGCCTGAATCGCCCATGATTGACGATCCATATAGCATTGAGTTCCAGATTGATGAAGAGTATGCTGCCAGCGTGGATGAGGAGAACTTGCGCGCCGCAGCAATTGCCACGTTGGCTTCATGTGATGTGCATGAGGCAGAATTAACGATTGTGATCACCAGCGACGAGGCAGTGCAGGCACTTAACCGCGACTATCGCGGCATAGATGCCCCCACCGATGTGCTGAGTTTTGCTGCACAAGACGAGCAAACTGGCGAGCAAGATCTGGTGTTGCCACCGGAGTTGGCCGCAGAGATGGATCTCTATTTGGGCGATATTATCATTGCCTTTCCCTATACCATGAATCAGGCGACGATCTTTGATAACAGCCCTGCTGCCGAACTGCGTTTGATGGTTGTGCATGGGGTTCTGCATTTACTCGGTGATGACCACGATACGCCAGAGGCTCAAGAGGCGATGTGGGCGCGCCAAAGCGTTGTCTTAACTCAATTTGGCGACCACCAGCTTTCTCCCAAACGATCTGAACCGCATGCGTAGATTCGTCTCGACTCCGATCACAGCCCTCATGTCTAAATCTGCAATCAAGCCT
>JBBQIG010000041.1:0-15513 GCA_038324715.1 Anaerolineae bacterium
AAGCAGGTGAATGGTATTTATGTATCATGTCAAAGTCATGAGTCTCCTTCCTAAACATCTTCCTAAACATGATGTATATGAACATATGTGATAGATGGGACAGGTGAGGGGGTGATCCGCAAATTTTTCCTGACTTCTCGAGCCAAAACTGCTGACTTACTTTTTTAGAGTGCAAGTAGCTTTTGACCTGAACAAAACTTTGATAGACTGACTGTTCTGAGACTAGTACACCGTAATTAAAGTTTTGATGGGAGCTATCGCCTTGATGTCCCTAGCAACAACGGCAAAACCAACTATCATAATTTCAATTACAGTGTACTAGTTAGCTTTGAGTTCGTAGCATATGGAGGATTTTTAAGATGACTGAGCCGGTGATAGCAAACCTCCCTGTCCCTCTAGATCGGGACATTTTCATGCGTACGTTGATTCGTGAACTCGCCGGTACTCTACAGGATGTAGTTGGCTTGGATGAAGCTTCAGGCTTTATCAGCGTCGTCGGTCAGACGATCGGGCAGCAGATCAACAACGATTACAAGCTGGCGCTCAACACGGATAAACTGACCCGTGAACAAGTCGCCGATGTGCTTGCCGATCTCAAACGCCGCATCCAGGGCGACTTCTCCATTGTGAGCCTGGATGAGAATAAGATCGTCTTCTACAACCGTGTCTGTCCTTTTGCAGAAAAGGTGATAGACCGGCCCGCTATGTGTATGATGACCTCTAATGTCTTTGGCTCGATTGCTGCGGAAAATCTGGGCTACGCTAAAGTTGAACTACAGAAGACAATTGCTCAAGGTCATCCGGGATGTACTGTGGTCGTCTATCTCCAATTGACGCCTGAGAGTGAGGCGGTGGATGGCCGCGAATACTTCCAGGGCAATAGCGCCGCGTGAAAGATAGCCGCATTGAAATTCAGGCCGCAGTCATCAAGGCGCTGCCGGAACCGAGCTTACTGATTACGCAGGAGGGTCTCATCTGCGCGGTGAACGCTCCCTTGCTGCGCGTGTTTGGCTTACCTGCGGATGGTCTTCTAGGTCGTGAGCTTCGAGAATTGGTAGCTGACCCTCCAGAGAAGTTGAGCAATTACTTGCAGAATTGTGCCCGCAGCCGTCAGCCTGTGCCGGGCAAATTGACCTTCGCTATTCCCCGCCACGACACTATTCCAAATAACACTCTCTCGGATAATGCTACCCCAAATCACACAGTCACCTACCGTTGTGAGGGTGCTGTCATTGATCCTTGGTCCAATGTGGCTTCTGCCCTGCTGTTGCTAAGACTTCGACCTAGGGAATCCACCGTAAACCGTTTTGTGGTGCTCAACAACACGATAGATGAACTAAATCAAGAGGTGCGCGAGCGTCGGCAAGCCGAGGCGCGCCTGCGCATATTGGCTGAAGTCAGCACCACGCTAGCCGCCTCGCTGGATTATCGCGCAAGCCTGCAGCAGATGGCGGAGCTTGTTGTGGGGCCCTATGCTGATTGGTGTATGGTCTATCTCGTTGAACCTACGGTTGGTATCGAACGTGTTGCCACGGCACATGTGGATGTAGCAAAGCAAGAGTTGGCGCGAAGGCTGAGCCAGCGGTCTCCACACTTTGCTGTTCCTGCTCCTTTTGTACGGGTGATTGAGACTGGAGATCCCCTTTTTATTCCCCACTATGACGAAGCAACGGTGCTCCAGGGTGTAGTGGACGCAAAGCAGATTGCCATTATTCGGCAGATTGATCCTAAATCAGTGATTGCGGTGCCTCTCCACGCGCGCGGGCAAAAGTTGGGTGCGTTAGCCTTTGTTTTGTCAGATAGGGACCGCCACTATACTGAAGATGACCTGCAATTTGCCGAGGAACTGGCACGTCACATTGCACTGGTGGTTGAGAATAGATATCTTTATCAGGAGGCACGTGAGGCAGAGGCGCAATTACGCCAGTTCAACCAGAGCTTAGAAAATTTAGTGGCTGAGCGTACCATCGAGCTAGAACGTAGCAATGATGAACTCGATCAGTTTGCCTATGTGGCTTCGCATGATTTAAAAGCCCCCTTGCGCGCCATCAATCAGCTTGCTGGCTGGTTGGCGGAAGATGCTGGTGATGCACTGCCCAGTGCGGCGCTAGTTCATATGGACAAGATGCGCCGGCGCATTGCCCGTATGGAGCAGTTGTTGGATGACATGTTGATCTATGCGCGGGCCAGAAAGCAGAGGTATAGCGCCGAAGAGGTGGACACTCATGCATTGGTGCACAATGTGGTGGAATTGCTTGCGCCACCCCCTGGCTTTGTCATCACAATTGCGGATTCTCTGCCTATGCTGCACACCGAGCGCGTGCCACTAGAGATGGTCTTTCGCAACTTGCTCAACAATGCAATCAAACACCATGACAACGTTGGTGCTGGTCAAGTATGGGTGACTGCTCAACCCAATGGTGATGGTGTGGAGTTTGCTGTATGGGACAATGGCCCTGGTATTGCGCCGCACTTGCATGACCGCATCTTTGAGATCTTTCAGTCGCTGAAGCCTCGAGACCAGGTGGAAGGTAGTGGAATTGGCTTGGCGGTGGTGAAGAAGATTGTAGAGCGGCGTGGGGGCAAAATTTTGGTAGAGTCAGAGGTGGGGAAGGGTGCCACTTTTTACTTTACTTGGCAGCCTGAAACCCAAAGTAGTTGACCAAATACAAAATTAAAGATGCTAGCAAGTCTTGCGGGCCGATTTGTGTAGAAGCAATTTGGGTAGTCGTAAAGAGCTCGCAAAGAAGTCATGGGGAATGCTCTGTCTCAATTGATGCTGAAGCTCAGTTTGTGAAAAAAGGTACTTGACAGGCTGCAAAGGCGACAGTATAATTTTCGGGCATCTTTTAGAGATATTTGCGCGGCCAAATAGGGGGGAAGATTACCTGAAAAGTTGCATTTGCTTGTGCCATCAGGTACAATGCGGTGGATTCGTTGATGGCTAACATGGCTATTAATGTCTAATCAATGTGTAGTGTACTTTAGTTTTTGTAGGGCAAAAAAGTGTACGCTCCTATCCCTATGAGAAGATCCCACTGATATGTGCCACTGAAAAGTTATGTCCTCAGATGACTCTTGTAGGTGAGTATGTCGGCTGAATCAACTGTTTGGTACATCTATACACTAATTGATACACCTAATCGGTGCAGTCAATAGACTATTGGCTGCGTTTTCAAAAATTATAGGTTGGTAAAGGGTATAGCAAACTATGGCAAGTGAGTCCACTTCCAACTTTCAAGACCTCAAGCAAGAGCAAGTTAAAGAGTTCTTGCACGATTCGATTGTAGTGCCAGATGATCTCCAAGCGAATGTCTTGGTGACAACTGTGGATAAGGTCTATAACTGGAGCCGTGCGTCCAGCATGTGGCCGTTGCTCTTTGGGTTGGCTTGTTGTGCAATTGAAATGATTGCGACTGCTTCCAGCCGCTTTGACTTGGCACGTTTCGGCATGGAAATTATGCGACCTAGCCCTCGTCAAAGTGATTTGATGATTGTCTCTGGTACAGTGACCAAAAAGATGGTGCCAGCGATTGTTCGTATTTACAACCAAATGGCTGAACCTCGCTATGTGTTGGCGATGGGTGCTTGTGCCACGGGTGGTGGGCCTTTTAAGGAAGGCTATAACGTGGTCAGTGGGATTGACAAGTATATCCCTGTCGATGTCTATGTGCCTGGTTGCCCACCGATTCCAGAAGCTCTAATTTATGGCTTGTTGAAGGTGCATCAGAAGGTCGAGCGACAGAGTATTGCCAAGGTCTCTTGGTATCAAAAAGATACTTCTGGCTTCGTGCCTGTGCCTGTCTTGGGGCCAGATATTTTTGACCCCCGCCAGATTCAACTGATTAAGGAATATACAAAGGTCGCCGCCCCAGCCAAAGCTGCTCCCGCCAAGCCTGCTGTTGCTGCGCCTGCGAAAGTTGCAGCCGTGCCCGCGCCAGCACCCGCTGTTGTTGCAGAGGCAGGTGCTGAACCTGTTGCAGTGGCAGAGGCTCCCGCCGAACCCGTTGTTGAGACCGAAGCTGCGGCCTCAACAACTGCGGCTCCGGCAGCAGTTTCTGATAAGGCAAAGGCACGCATAGAGCAAGCCAAGGCTCGTTTGGCTGCCAAGCGTGGGGGTTAATTGGGCGAATTCGCACAGAAATACATTAGGCCACAAAGATTAGGCACAGTCTCTTTACAGAGGCAATTCAGAGAGGCAACCTGTTATGAGTGATGCAATTTTGGTCGCCGATGCACCAGCCGTCGACCATCCATACGCCCAAGCTGTCCCTGGTGCGGTCATCGGCACATATGTCGAAGATAGTGATAATGCATTGGTTGTTGCGCCCGATAAGCTGGTGGAATTCTTTACCTACTTGCGCGACGAGCAGGGATACGATTTTCTTTCCAATCTGACCTGCACCGATTACAGCACCTATAAAGGCAAGTTGCGCGCGGGCGTTAGCGAGCGTTTTGATGTGGTTTATCACATCTATAACACCAAAAAGGGTGGCGGGCCGATTGCGGTGCATGTGCGCGTGCCCAAGGACGACACCATTGCAAGCGTCACAGGGGTTTATCCGGGCGCAAACTTGCAAGAGCGTGAGGTCTATGACCTGTATGGCATTAAGTTTACCGGACATCCCAATCTGCGCCGCGTTTTAATGTGGGAAGGCTTCAACGGCCATCCCATGCGCAAGGATTGGAAAGAGGCTTATTTCGAGGAAGAGAATAAGCCCTTTAAGAGTCGCCATCCTGTTGGCAAGTACACCTGGCATGAAGATAAGTTGCCTTGGGGTGGTAATCAGACATATCCGGCAGGGTGGGACCCGAATAGCTGGCAAGAACCTGTCTCGTATGTGCCCGTGAGCCAAGCTCCGGTTGATGCAGATGGTTTTGATGTTGAGACCCAAAGCATTGTCGTTAACCTGGGGCCACATCACCCCAGCACCCATGGCGTGTTCCGCATGATCACTCGGATTGAGGGAGAGACCATTCTGGCGCTAGAGCCAGAGATGGGCTATCTCCACCGCAATCACGAGCAGATTGGCGAGCGCAACACGTGGTTGATGAACATGCCTTTTACGGATCGACTTGACTACCTCAATTCGATGAGCAATAACCTGGCCTATGCTTTGGCTGTGGAAAAGCTCATGGACATTGAAGTTCCAGAGCGTGCTAATTACTTGCGTATTATCATGGCTGAACTCTCCCGTGTGGTGAATCATCTCTGGTCGATTGGGTTTATTCTCAACGATTTGGGTGCGCTACAAACTCCTGCACTCTATGCGATTGAAGAGCGCGAGATGATTCTCGATCTCTTTGAGAGTGTAAGTGGCTCGCGCATGATGTGCAACTACATGCGTTTTGGTGGTGTTGTGCGTGACCTGCCTTCTGGTTGGGAAGAACGGGCACGTTATGTGATTCGCGAGCGCTTGCCGAACGTGCTTGATGAACTTGACCGCTTGTTGACGGGCAATGAAATTCTCATGGCGCGTGGGCGCGGTGTGGGTTATCTTTCGGCTGAGGATTTGATTGCACTTAGTGTAAGTGGCCCAATGATTCGTGCAGCCGGTGTCGCCTATGATATTCGCAAGGCAGAACCTTACTGCATTTATGACCGCTTCGACTTTGATATTCCAACCCTGCCCCAAAGCGACATTTTTGCCCGCTATTACATTCGTCTTTTAGAGGCGCGTGAGAGCGTGAAGATTTTGCAACAAGCCATTCGCGACTTGCCGAAGGGCGAGGTGCTGAGTAGCAAGGGTGGCTCAACTAGCTCTACTGAGCTTACCAGTAGTAGTACAAATGGCTTCAGGGAAAAGGGCTATACCCATCGCCCGCCTGAGGGTGAAGTTTATCATCGCATTGAATCGCCAAAGGGTGAGCTGGGCTTTTATTTGGTCAGCGACGCCAAGCCTAACGCCTACCGCTATCACGTGCGCGCCCCAAGCTATATCAACCTGAATGCGCTGGGTCCTATGTCCGTTGGCTATATGTTGGCGGACGCGGTCGTTATTCTGGGTGCCATCGACATAGTGTTGGGCGAAGTAGATCGCTAGAAGAGGAATTGACGATGTTTGGATCTGGTTTGCTGAGAGGCATGGGTATTACTCTTAAGCACTTTGTGGATACATTTACCGATGATGCGAAAGATGTTCCCAGCCGCTACCAAGATAGCGTTATGCTTGATGGCAACAGGCGCATTATCGACCAGCCCATCAATCAAGAGGGGATTCTGACCATTCAGTACCCCGAAGAAAAGCGGCTGTTGCCAGAGCGTTTCCGTTATATTCCCATGCTTATTTGGGATACGGCAAAGGGCGAGGATCGTTGTACTGCTTGTGGCATTTGCGCTAAAGTTTGCCCACCCCAGTGTATCTGGATTGTGCGCGACAGAGATGAAAACGGCAAGCCTGTGACACGCCCCGCCGAGTTTTACATTGACGCGGCGGTCTGCATGAGCTGTAGCTTTTGCGTCGAGTTCTGTCCTTTTGACGCAATTCGAATGAACCACGACTATGAGCTGGCGGTTTTTGATCGCTATCCGCAGTTGGTTTATGACAAAGAAGAACTAACAGTGCCTGTGGAGTATTATGCGGCATTGTGGCCTTTGCAGTATGCGGAAGATGAAAAGATTCGTCTCCTGGCAGAAGAGGAAGATCGCGCAAAGGAAGCTGCCAAGGCCAAAGCTGCCGAAGAGAAGGCTGCCGCTAAAGCTGCTCCTGTTCCAACGGTTGCGGTTGTTGATGGCGAAGCCGCTCCAGAAGCCGAAGCTGGGGGCGCTGCTGCTACTGATGGTGCGCCCAAGAAAGTCTCACGCGCCGAAGAACTCAAGCGCATGGCTGCTGAAAAGGCAAGGCAGCGCAAAGAGGGCAAGTAGCGGCAGCGGAGTAGGGTTGCCGGCAATTCAACGGTTTCTCTTCTGTGTGGGGATGTGCTAGATGCGTTTGGTCTAGCTTGTCAAGTTAGTTGATTGCATGGAGAGCCAGACTTGCCGATGCGGTGAGTCTGGCTTGTCTGTTTTTATCACCTACTTGCATCTGTTTGTAACGTGTCTGGCGAAGTTTTAGATTGAAATATAGCTGGCTATTCATTTAGCTATGGAGAGAAGAAGAGTAGATGGCATTAAAAATCACCTACTACGGGCATTCCACTCTGGTGGTTGAAACAGACGAACACAAGTTGGTCATTGATCCCTTTTTTGCCCCCAACAATCCACTCGCACCCATTTCAGTTGATAAGGTGGATGCAGATTTTATTCTGCTGACCCACGGACACAACGACCACACTGCCGACGCTGCAGCATTGGCGAGGGCTACAGGTGCGCTTGTCATCGGCAATTTTGAGGTTGTGAATTGGATGCAGCAGCATGGGGCAACGCAAGGTCACGGCATGAATACGGGCGGTGCTTTTACGTTCCCTTTTGGGCGTCTCAAGCTGACCATTGCTCATCATTCTTCTACCATGCCCGATGGCTCTAACGGGGGCAATCCCAATGGTATGTTGGTGACTTTCAATGATGGACATGATGTTTATTTCGCTGGTGATACGGCGTTGACTTATGATATGAAGCTCATCGGTGAGGCGGGTGGGGTTGATTTGGCCGTTTTGCCGATTGGTGACAACTTTACCATGGGACCAGATGAGGCAGTTTTGGCGGCGCAGTTTGTCGCAACGAAGCATGTGCTGCCTGTGCATTACAATACCTTTCCTCCAATTTGCCAAGATGCACAGGCATTTGCAGAGAAGTTGCGCCGAACAGCGGAGATTGATTGTACAGTGTTAGCGCCAGGTGAGGCGATGACACTAGGTTGATCGGAATGGGTTCTTCCAAGAGTTATGTGCTTTTGAGAAGATGTTGACCAGATGTTGACAAGGAGGAATAGTGACAACAATAATCGCTTTAGTAGCTGTAGTTGTGGCTATAGTTGCACTGGGCTATGCCTGGAAATTGAATAATGAATTAGCAATAGCGTCTCGGCGCTTGGATCGTTACAATAAAGCAATCTTTGATCTCAATGATGAGATGCGACGATTGCGCGAAGATGTTGAGGAAGAGAATGCCCAGACGCGCGTGGCATTGCGCCGCCAGCAGGGAACGGAATCCTTTACACCGGATATGACTGTTCGCGAAGTGCTGATGATGCATCCACAGTCCGAGCAAGTGATGGCGAGCTTCCATTTAGGTGGATGCAGCGATTGCGCGGTGGAGCCGAACGAGACCTTGTTGGATGTTTGTCAGCAACGTGGTGTTGATCTGCAAACGTTGGTTGGAAACCTCAATTTGTTAATGCCTGGGCGTCAACAAGCTGGGGATGTTTATGGTGCGCCCCAATTGGTGAAACTGCCCAATGTCGCGCTGGAGTTTGAGTAGGAGCATTCGGAGGAACTTATGTCGGATTTAAGCGAGTTTGCAGTCCATTCCAAAGCAGAACTCCTCTTTCCAGCCCATTTAATTCCCAACCTGCGCGAGTTGCGCGGGCCAGAATGGCAGGAATTGGTAGACCGTGTGGCGGCGCTGCCCGAAACACACCCCGATAGTCTTGCCTTTGTGTTAATGATGATTGAATTGAATGGCTGTCTGAAGTGCAACAGCAATAACTATAAGTTCTTGCGCGGTTGTTTTCTCTGTGCCACCCAAACTGTGCAGTCTTACAAGGGCAGTGACGATGATTTGCTTGAGCTTTACCAACGTGCCAAGAAGGATCTTGGGCAGCATTTGCAGCAAGGTGTACGTCCTAGTGAATTTTCGTTGGCTGCATAAGCTAGCGGTGTGGAGTTGACTGGAGGATGAGACCAGCGCCAACGCGCTGGTTTTTTCCTATTTGGGAACAGTAGGTTTTGGGAACAGTAGGTAGAGAGCTGATCGGAGAGACATGGAGCCACTACATCGAACCAATCCCGATGCAAATGCTACACGCGTTGCTATTATCGGCGGCGGCATTGCTGGATTGACCGCCGCATATGACCTGGCACGCCAGGGAAATTATGCGGTCACAGTTTATGAAGGTAATTCCTATTTGGGGGGCTTGGCTGCGGGGTTTAAGGGCCATTCAAATTGGGAATGGCCGCTGGAACATTTCTACCATCACCTCTTTACGAATGATGACGCGATTATCGGGTTAACGCGTGAGTTGGGCATGGAAGATCTGCTGGAGATACACAGCCCGATTACGGCGTTTCATATCCAGGGCAAGAATTACCCGCTGGATTCACCCACGCGCGTCTTGCAATTCCCGCTTTTGTCAATTGCGGATCGGCTACGCATGGGCATGGTGATTGCCTATTTGCGCTATAACCCACTGCGCCCGTGGCGTCAATTCGACAAGATTGTGGCGGATGAATGGCTGGCGCGCTGGATGGGCGAGAAATCTTATGACACGCTCTGGCAACCGATGCTCCAGGGTAAGTTTGGGGCACATTACCAAGATGTGAACCTTGCCTGGTTTTGGGCGCGCATTTACAAGCGCACACCCAATCTGGGTTATTATCGTGGTGGCTTTCAATCGTTTGTGGATGGGTTGGCTGCGGCAACCGAGCGACTAGGCGTGACCGTGCAGACCAGCGCACGCGTCGAACGGATTCGCCCGGAAGAGGGTGGCGGGCTGGTGGTGGAGGTGACGGGGCAAGCACCCGCGGCCTATGATGTGGTGTTGAGTACCACCGGGCCGGGGCTGATGCCAAAGCTTGTGCCTGACCTACCGCCTTCGTATCTGGGGCAGTTGACGGCGCTACGTAGCATGGGCGCTGTGGTGACAACGGTTGCGCTCAAACGCCAGCTGATGCCTGAGATTTACTGGGCAAACATCCCAAAGCGGGAAGGGTTGCCCTTCTTAGCGTTGGTTGAGCATACCAATATGATCGACCCTGTGCATTATGGGGGCGATCATCTGATCTACATTGGCGACTATCTGGACGTGGATCATCGCTACTTTGAGTTGGGTGTGGATGAGTTGCTGGCAGAATTTATCCCCCACCTGACTAAGTTTAATCCAGAATTCCGCCCCGACTGGATCAGTGGCGCTTGGGTGCATAAGGCCAAGTATGCCCAACCTATACCTCCTGTTGGATATGCCGAGATGATTCCGTCAATTCGTACACCTTTGCCGGGGTTTTACTTTGCGTCGATGAGCCAGGTCTATCCGTGGGATCGGGGGACAAATTATGCGGTGGAGATCGGGCGCGATGTGGCGAAGATGATTGCTGCTGATGTGGGCGCGGGCAAGGTGAGGTCGAAGGCAACGACTTCTGTATAATGCATTTTGCGCTTGCGATTTGTTGGATTGAGCTTATTGGATGGGCGATTGCTGCTTAATGAGCGTGTTGTTGCTACAATGAGTCTGCAATTTGGCTTGTGTGGGAGTTAGGCAGTTCGTACTGCTGGTGAACTTTGTGATGGGTGTGGGTGGAAACAGAAGAACCTGCCTCGGAGCGGCCCAAAGGGCTCCCCGCTCCAAGGCAGGGGTGCTACTTGATTTTGTAGTCCTATAAAACCGTATTTTGAATAATTTCCACAATAGTTTGTGGTGGTTGTTTGGGTTGTAGAATATATTCCTGTGATTGAGAGTCCTCAATTGCCCTAGATAAAGGAACAAAAGTATGTTTGGCAATAAATCTAAAGCTTCCGGCATTACCGAAGAGGCTGTTCGGCAGGCGCTGAGTACTGTTCAAGAGCCAGAGTTACACAAAGATTTGGTAAGCTTGAACATGATCCGCGATGTAACGATTAGCGGCGGCAATGTTGGCTTTACAATTATGCTAACCACTCCGGCTTGTCCTTTGCGCTCGGTGATGGAGCGAGAGAGCACGGAGGCGGTGATGAAGATGGTGCCCGGTGTGGAGCAGGTACAGGTGCGCTTTGATGCACAGGTGCGTACTGATCATCGCATTATCGGCAAGCTCAATATTCCCGTGAAGAATATCATTGCGGTTGCGTCGGGCAAGGGTGGTGTTGGCAAGAGCACCGTGAGCACCAACTTGGCGGTTAGCTTGGCTTTGGAGGGTGCAAAGGTTGGCGTGTTGGATGCGGATATTTATGGTCCCAACATTCCCATGATGTTTGGGTTGTCGGGCAAGCCGCGCATTGAGAACCAAAAGATGGTACCGCTGGAAGCCTATGGCGTTCAGGTGATCAGCATGGGCTTTTTGATGCCCGAAGGTGAGGCAGTGGTCTGGCGCGGGCCAATGCTGCATAAGGCAATTCAGCAGTTGTTTACTGACGTACTTTGGGATGATTTAGATTATTTGATTGTGGACTTGCCCCCAGGCACGGGCGATGCACAGTTGAGCTTGGCGCAGAGTGTGCCGCTGACAGGTGGCGTGATTGTGACCGGACCACAAGCCGTAGCGGTTGCGGATGCACGTCGTGGTGCTTCGGCTTTTAAGCGGCTGGAAGTGCCAATTATTGGCTTGGTTGAGAATATGAGTGGTGACATCTTTGGCACCGAAGGTGGCGAAAGTGCTGCTAAGCTGATGGGTATTGATTACCTGGGGACGGTGGCGCTTGATCCCCGGATTCGTGTGGGGGGTGATGCGGGTCAGCCGATTGTGGTTTCTGCCCCCGACAGTGAAGGTGCGCTTGCATTCCGCCACTTAGCCCGTGTTATTGCTGCGCGCGTGAGTGTAATGACCATGATGCCCGACCCGGAATTGCGTATTATCTAGGGTCGTCTACAAGAATAGTCTATAGGATCAATAGCAGCCACCCCCCAAAGTAGAACGTGTTATTGCCCTGCTTTGGGGGGTGGCTGTTTTTATACTTGAGCTTTTTCAGACTGCTTGCACTGTAGAATTGCAAGGTAGAAGCCCAAAACCAAGCGCATGAACGACGCTTAGTGGGAGTGCTCTCGTCGCATTCCCTGTTCCCGCCAAGCTTGGGTACGGGCGGCAGGTTGACCTTTGGTGGTGAGTATCTCACCTGTCTCCATCAGCGTCTTGAACGCGCGTATCTCTTCTTTGACCTGATGTTCGGCGATAAACTTTGTCATGCCTGCGACGAGCTTGCCTGCGGCGGCTCCGGGCGGATCATAGTCAATCGAGACAGAGACTTCCGTGCCGCGCGAGGTTGGGATGAATTTAACATAACCCCGATTTTGCAGCGGCGCATCGGGCAGTGTTTCCCATGCGATCATCTCGTTGGGACGATCCTGTAGAATCTTTGAATCCCACTCCAGTTCCATATCGTTTAGCACGTTCACAACCCAATGTGATTTGCCGTCGCCTAGATCTTGCACGGACTTTACGTGCTGCATGAAGTTGGGCAGATTGCTGAGATCGCGCCAGTAGTTGTACAACTCCTCGGCAGGGCGGTCAATGGTCACTGACTTGCGGATGCGTAGCTGGGTTGGCTCGCTATTCGTCAACTGCCGTACCACTGGCACATCTGCAACAATCGGCACGTAGTCAAGAAGATTTTGTCCAGATGCCCCCTGGAAGAGCAATCCTGCGCCTAGCGCAGCAAGGGGGAAACGGGCGGCATTTGACTGGCGCATCCCATAGAAGAGAAGCGCAGCGCCCCCGATTCCCGAAACCCAGCGTTGCATATCGTCCATGCTGCTGGATTTTTCTTTGCGATTGGGTGGGTAGGTATGCTCTTGCAGACCTCGTTCGACCTGAACTTCCCTTCTCGGCTGGAAGCGATCATTCATCCTGTCGTTCATCCTGTCATTCATCGCAGTATCTCCTTGCTTAATGCTGACTTGGACTCTCACCTTGTGCATCTGTTGGTCAGAGAACTAGGTGCAAATATTTGCTATTCTCTCTGTAGATTCTTGTTGTGGATTCCACTGTAAATTAGGCGCGTGGGTGGGAAGGCGATCCTGGTGGTTAATCAACTCTTGCCATGTAACAAGTCCCACTCTATCACTATCCAGCATAGAGTGGTTTTACCCGGAAATCTATCTACTAGGGTCTACGTATAAGGCATAACGCGGGGTAGGTGGCGCACAGAGCCAGCCCACGCGTATGTGGAAGTGTCCTCAAGTGACCACACTGGATGGGCAGTGTATAATGACGAAGAAGATCAACCCTGCTACGAGACTTCTTGTGAGTATATTCTTGCGAAATAGACCTGTATATTTACAGGTAAAATCTATAGACCGTTGAGGTTCTTATGTTGACGCTTACCGAAAAACTTCTTTTTCTTTTGCTCACGGCTGCCTCACTCTCCTATGCCCTGTTTACCTTTAGTGCTGTCTATCGAGTGATCCGGCGGGGCAAGGGTGACGTGCCGACTGTGGCGATGATGCGGGAACGGGTAGTGGGCGCGCTGCTCGCCTGGTTGAGTGAATACTCGATCTGGAAGACGCGCCGCATGACAAGCATCTTCCACGCCTTCATTGCTTGGGGCTTCACCTTTTACTTCCTGGTCAATTTTGGTGATCTGCTACAGGGCTTTTTTCCCATCACCTTTTTGGGAGAAGGCATCGTGGGCAACTTATATCGCTTGTTTGCCGACTTGTTTACCACAACGGTATTGGTGGGCATGGTCTATTTCTTGTTGCGGCGCTTTGTCTTCCGCACACCCGCGCTCCAATATCGTGAAAATGTGATGCTGGTGGATGCCGTAAAAAATGGGGCAATCCGTCGTGATTCGCTGATTGTGGGGCTTTTTATCCTCGGTCATGTGGGATTTCGGCTCTTGGGTGAGAGCTTTGCGGTTGCGCTGGAAGGCAACGATCCCTTTCGTCCCGTCAGCAGCTTGGTAGCGCAAGCATGGACGGGATGGAGTCTGGCTGCTTTAGCGGCTGGGCATCATGTGGGCTGGTGGGTAGCGTTGGGGCTGATTTTGCTTTTCATCCCCTATTTTCCCTATTCTAAGCACTTTCATCTGATCATGGCTGGCGTAAATTTCCTCACCAAACCAGAACGGAATTCGTTGGGTGCGCTGGAGCCTGAGGACTTTAGCGATGATGTGGGTGATGAGTTTGGCGTGGCGAAAGTTGAGGATTTGCCCTGGACACACTTGGTGGATGCCTATGCCTGTATTATGTGCAATCGCTGCCAGGATGTCTGTCCTGCGTATGTTACAGGCAAGGAACTTTCGCCCGCGGCCTTCGAAGTCAACAAACGCCTTTATCTCAACGAACATTTGGAAGAGTTGAGCGCTGGGCAACCTTCGGCCTTTAACCTGCTCGATTTTGCAATTTCGGAATCGGCGTTATGGGCGTGTACGGCTTGTGGGGCTTGTGTGGATATTTGCCCGGTGGGTAATGAACCAATGTTTGACTTGATGTATATGCGCCGCCACCAAGTCTTGGTGGAAAACGACTTCCCTTCCCAACTCAAGGGCGCATTCCGTGGCATGGAGCGCAACGGCAATCCCTGGAATCTGCGCCCAGGTGACCGGCTGAAGTGGGCGGATGGGGTGGACGTGCCTACGATTGACGAGAACCCAGAGCCAGACATACTGTGGTGGGTGGGCTGTGCGCCTGCCTATGATCCACGCGCCCAAGCGACTGCACGCGCCTTTGCCCAGGTGTTACAAGCCGCCGGGGTCAATTACGCTATTTTGGGCGAGTCCGAACGTTGTACGGGGGATTCTGCACGTCGGGCAGGCAATGAGTATCTCTTTTATGAGATGGCGCAGGCGAATATCGAAATGCTCAATGAGGTGCAGCCCAAGCGCATTGTCACCACCTGTCCCCACTGCTTGCACACGTTGGGCAAGGAATATGCCCAGTTTGGCGGCAACTATCAAGTGATTCACCATACGCAACTGCTTTCCGAACTGACTGCCGCTAAGAAGATCAGCGTGCACGCCAATGGTGAGAGTGATACCATCACCTTCCATGACCCCTGTTATTTGGGGCGGCACAATGGCATTGTGGATGCGCCGCGTGAGGCGCTGGCAGGGATGGAAGTGTCGCTGGTGGAGATGCCGCGCCATGGCAAACAATCGTTCTGCTGTGGCGCTGGCGGCGCGCAGATGTGGAAAGAGGAGGAGCCGGGTGATCGGGGGGTCAATCAAGAACGTTATGAGGAGGCAACAGCAACAGGCGCAAAGACGGTGGCGACTGGTTGTCCCTTCTGCTTGACGATGATGACCGATGCGGCGACAAAGGCGGGTGAGGGCGTGGTGGTGAAGGATGTGGTCGAGCTATTGGCAGAGAGGCTGAAGCCATGACCGACAACAGGCGCTATTACCGCAAGCATGCGCAAGAATTTTTTGAGCGCACAGCGTTTCTGGATGTAGAGAAGCTCTATGCTCCTTTTCTGCCCCTCTTGCCAGAAGGCGCGCACATCCTGGATGCAGGATGCGGTTCTGGGCGTGATACGAAAGCTTTTCGCTCGCGCGGCTATCGGGTGACTGCCTTTGATGCTACGCCTGAAATGGCGGAACTTGCCTCTCAATTTACTGGCAAGCCGATTGGCGTAATGCGCTTTCAAGAAATGGCGTATGTCGAGGAATTTGATGGCATTTGGGCCTGTGCTTCTTTGTTGCATGTGACTTTGGCCGAATTACCCGCTGTCTTTGCGCGCTTTATTGAGGCGTTGAAACCAGGCGGCTATTGGTATATGTCCTTTAAG
>JBBQIG010000042.1:0-15431 GCA_038324715.1 Anaerolineae bacterium
GGACGCCGGAGTATCACCGCGGATACGGCCCTGCGGCTAGGAAAATTTTTCAACACTGGACCTGAGTTCTGGCTGAATTTACAACAGGCGTATGAGCTGGATATTGCTCGTCAGCAGATTGCGGGCAGCTTAGAGAATATCACTCCCTATCAAGGCTCTTCACAGAGAGCCATTCATCCATAATTCTTCAGTTGGAGGGTCGGCACCTTCCTCGGAGCTGAAAGCTCCGAGGAAGGGTTGTTTCTATTTCACCCCCCCCCATCACTTTACATAAGTCACCCGTCGCAAGGGTAGGGCGGCTTATTGTGCGATGTATAAATGCCTTGTCTTTAAGAGATACAAGTTCAAGAACACAAAATTTACATAAGCATAAAGCGAGCAAAGAGCAGACTAGGCTTGCAGGGAATTATGGCGATTCTGCACCCTCTGTCACAACAATCATGCCCACCATCTCATCATGATAGGGACAGGCGTAAAGATAGGTTCCAGGTGTGCCAAAGGTAGCTTGCCACGTTTCACCCGACGTTATCTCGCCGGAGTCCCACAAGGGTGCCCCTTGTTCATTCTCTTCTGTCGCAACATGCAGCGCCAGTTCCGGCGCAGAGACGGTGGCATGAAGCTCATGATCGCGATTCTTCCAGACCACGGTTGCACCGCGCGGCACGACTAAGCTGCCGGGGTAGAAGGTATTGGCCTCGGTCATGTCAATGACATAGGGCTTCTCTACCGCGCTGCAAGCTGTGAGCGCAGCGAACACGCCCCCGATGATCGCAACGAGGAATAGCCGTTTTGTCCGTTGCAAACCTCTCTTCCAAACAAAAGCCATCTTTTACCTCCACCTCATAACACTGGATATTACTGGCATCTCATATTGGCACTTTATGACCAGCACACACTTTTCTGCGGGCTGACCCTTCTCCATGCAAGCAAGTCTCACTGCGGCGTGGGGGTGGCAGTCGCTGTAGCCTCGCCTTCACTCTCACCAGCCTCGCCTTGCCCGTTGCCATCTTCAGCGGGCGGCGTGGTCGTTGAAGTGGGGGTGGATGTCGCATCGGGTGGGCTGGGCGTAATGGGCGTGGCTGTGACCCCTGGCGTCGTGGGAGGTGTGGGCGAAGGTTCTGGCTCACCACCTTCTTCCGGCGTCGTTACAGGAGGCGGTGGGAAGGGTGTCGGTGTGGCCCCAACCAGAGGCTCCTGCTCATATCGCTGTTCGACAATAGTGCTTGGCGGAGCCTTAGGTGTCTGTGTCTCAAATGCGGCACAGCCCACCAAGAGCAACCCCACGAAGATTACGCCAATCATTTGCTTGTTCATCTAGCCCACACCCCTGTCTATTGCCCCTGTCTATTGCCACTGTCTATTGCCTATCCCTCTAGTGCTTATGACTAGACGCCCACGAACTCCCCGCATACGATCCGCGCCGTACTTTTACGTCTTGGCGAGATCCTTCTTGGCGAGAGCCTTGTCCGCTGGCCCGTGGAGCACCTCGCCTTTGGCACCAAAGCGGGAGCCGTGACAGGGGCAATCCCAGCTTTTTTCGGCAGGATTCCAGTCAACGATGCAACCCATGTGCGTACAGACCGGGGACGAAGTGTGGAGCGTGCCATCCTCTGCCCGGTAGACCGCCACTTTTCCATCATCCCCCTCCACGATGCGGCCTTCGCCCACAGGGACATCTTCATGGCTGGGAGAAGAAAAGTAGCCCACGGCAAGATCTTTGGCGACGTGGAGGTTCTCCTCAACCAGCTTCTTCGCCCCGGCAAGGGTGACACGGTTGGGGTCAAAGACCTTCGCCCAAGGATTCTCCTGCTCCGTGATCAGGTCGCAGAGGAGGATGCCCGCCACTGTCCCGCTGCTCATCCCCCACTCTTGGAAGCCGGTGGCGACATAGACATGCGTAGAGGTAGGAGTGCTGCGACCGATGTAGGGGATGCGGTCAAAGGGATTAAAGTCCTGGGTAGACCAGCTATAGACCACCTGCTTGACGGGAAAATGTTGGCGGGCCCACTCCTCAATGCGTGCGTAGCGCTCCACAGTATCGCCGCCATGCCCGGTCCTGTGGCCTTCGCCGCCCACCAACAGATATTCTTGCCCCTCCGCAGTGACATGCCCGCGCAGGGTGTGCATCGCATCAACAGTGATGTACATCCCTTCGGGAACCGGGCCATTGAGAGTCATCGCCGTAAGATAAGAGCGATGGGGCGACATGCGCGCAAAGTAGAGCGCATTGTCTTGAAAGGGAAAGTGGGAGGCCATCACGATGTCATCAGCCGTCACCGTGCCGCGGTCTGTGATAACCTGGCATGGCGTGCCCTCCTTGAACTCACGAGCCGTCGTGTTTTCTAGGAGGTGGCTTCCGTCACCTGGGATCATCTGGGCCATTCCCATCAGGTATTTGCGCGGATGGAAGTATGCCTGGTTGGCAAAGCGAATGGCACCGGCGAACGGAATAGGAAGGGGTGTCTCGGTTACAAACTCGGCTGGCAGCCCCAGTCTCTGGGCAGCCTTCACCTCGGCCTCAATCTGCTCGATCTCGGATTGCTTTTCGGTGTAGGTATAGGCTGGCGCTCTTCTAAAGTCACACTTGATATTCTCGCTTGCGGCAAAGCTTGCCACGAACTCAATGGCAGCCTGATTCGCCGCACCATAGGCAAAGGCTGTCTCCTCATCAAAGGAGCGGATCAGGTGGTCGTAGATCAAGTTATGCTGCGATGTGAGCTTCGCCGTTGTATGGCCTGTCACATGCTCGGAGATGTGTCCGCGCTCAATGACGGCGACGCGCTTGCCGCGCTGCTTCAACAAGATTGCCGTGGTCAAGCCCGCAATGCCGCCGCCGACGATGGCAACATCGACACGTAGATCGCCGCTGAGTGCGGGATAATCCGTTTGGGGCGTCGTTGCGAGCCATAAGGAGTGATGCTCGCCGGGGAGATTTTGTGGATTAGCCATGAGATTCCTCTTTCTTCCTAGAGCAGTACAGAACGTTACACCATCAGTTCTTACACCATCAGTTCATTGGGTGCATCCAGATACTCTTCCAACACGGCTTGCGCGGTCATATAGGCCAAGGCGCAGAGTGTGGCGGTGGGATTTGCCCCCGGATTTTGCGGATAGAGCGCAGCACCTGTTACAAAGACGTTGGGTGTATCCCACACCTGACCATATTTGTTTGTGACCGAGTTGCCTGGATCAGTCCCCATAATTGCTCCGCCGGTGGGGTGGGTGCTGCGATATTCATGGATGTTGTAAGGCTCAAGTTCCATCTGCGCCTCCACACGTGTAGGCCCCATCTCCATCAAAATTTCGCGGCAGCGCTGCGCCATGTACCGGTAGAGTTTGTAATCATTCTGGTGCCAGTCAAAGGTAATGCGTAGAAGGGGCTGACCCCACGCATCGCGATAGGTCGGGTCTAGATCGAGAAACTGATCATCATAGGGTAGGCTTTCCCCCTGCATCAGAATGGGGACAAAGCTATCCCAATTGCGGCGCAAATTCTCTTTCAGATCATTGCCCCATTCTGGCGGGCTATCACGGCCACCCCCGTTCGTGCCAGCGAGGGAAGGCATACCGGAGACAGAGGTGAGTGGATCACGTTCGCCTACCCCACAGAAGATCGAGCCGCCGCCCACAAAGTCCAAATCACTGTGGTCAAAATTGTCGGCGTTGAGGTCATAGATCACATTCACGGTCGCCGTGTTGCCTGTAAAGAGATTAAAGCGTCGCCCTTCAAAGACGCCAGTGACAGGGGAAGCCCATAACTGATAGGTATAGTTGGTGCCAACGAGGTTGCGGTCATTGCCAATGCCATTGGGATGCACTGAATTGCGCGAAAGCAGCAACAGGCGCACATTTTCAAGCGTGAAGGCCGAAAGAATCACCATGTCGGCGGGCTGCTCATGCTCCCTGCCATTGGCATCGACATAGGTGACACCTGTTGCCAGACCATCACTGTTCAAGTTGACGCGCGTGACATGACAGCTGGTGCGAATCTCATAGTTGCCTGTTTCCAGCGCCAGGGGAATATGAGCGGTGAGCGCGCTGCTCTTGGCATCCACTTCGCAGCCAAAACGGGTGCAGAAGCCACAGTAGAGACAGCCAGAGCGCGTATTGCCTGAAAGATCGCGATAGGACTGTGAAAGAATGCTGGCGGGCTGGGGGAAGGGATGATAGCCAAAGTTGCGGCAGGCATCGGCAAACATTTCCGCGGGAATTGTCCTGGCGATGGGGGGTAGCGGAAAGGCTCGCCGTCGCGGGCCTTCAAAGATGTTGCCCCCTTCAAGTTGCACGCCATTCAGATTCCCAGCGGTGCCAGATACGCCGGTATCATACTCCCACTGGTCATAGTAGGTTTCTAATTCTTCATAGCTAACCGGCCAATCGCGGATGCGGTTGCCCTCTGGTAGTTTTTCTTCACTATAGCGTTCTATGTGGTGGCTGCGATAGCGAAAATCAGAGGGAAGGTAGCGCCAGACCATTGCTGACCAATGTACGCCTGCACCGCCTAATCCTGCGCCGGGGTGAAACGAACCATATTGGCGCATGGGGAGAGAAGGCGCGGTGGGATTGGGACGCCACGTCCAAGATTGTTTAGAGAGATCTACCATCATTTCATAGCGCTTGGAATAGCGCAATTGGTCATGGTTGTGTTGAAAGTCGGGATAAGTCCACCGCGCAGGCCCTTGTTCCAGCGAGACCACATTGAGACCCGCTGCGGTCCACTGCTGCGCCATGATGCCTGCTGTCCACCCCGCGCCAACTGTCACCACGTCTACTTTATCGAATGTCGTCATTACGCTCTCATCCCTTACTATTCACATCTTACTGACTGTTCACACCTGACTGTTCACCAGCCTGTCAGTCGCTATCGATCCGAACCCTGAACCGGCAGCAGCACATTCCGTTCGTCTGTTTGCCCTGGGTGATAATGATGAAGGTTGATCAAGCTCTGCGGTTCGCGCTGAATGCCTTCACTCATCATCTCTTGCGGCGTATAGCCGCGCTGCGCTCCTGGATAGCCCACCAAGCGCCAACCAGCAAGTTCGTGGTTGCCCCCATAGATCGGATCGCTGAACATGCCTTCAATCGTATGTTCGCGCAAGGTTTCAAAGAAGGCATCGGCAGAGGGATCATCAAAGCCATCGGCTTCCCCGGTCGCCAACGCTTCGACCACAAGGTCTTGATCCCCTTCGCCTAAGTCCACAAAATTCGAGCCAAAGCGATTGTTGGCATAGCGGTCGAGTGCGGTGAGACCGATGCGGTAGGCTTCGCGCGGGGTTAGAACGGATTGATAACCATACCGTTCCAACTGCTCATTGGGCAACCAAATGCCGCTAAAGTTGGAATCCAGTTCTTCTTGGGTTGGCGGCGCATCCTCAGCATAGCCCATTGCAAAGGGTGGTTCACGAAAGGTTGGTTCGCCAAAGCCCAGACCACTCGACAACACGCAATCAATGTAATTGGTCACGCCTGCCTCGCGCGCCCCTGGATCATCGGGCGTACCTGGCAAAATTCGTGCGGTAATTGCCTCCACGGTACGGGCTTCATGGGGTCTAAAAAATTCTAATGCTCTAGGCTGACCATCACCCGAACGACAGATATAAAACTCCGTCTCCGGCCCACCCACTGCCGTCGGCGCGGTCGTGATAATGGTTGGGTCTGATGGCAGCGCCGGCTGTCCAGGTGAGAGCATTGACTGTACTGACTCGACAGAACTGTCACAACTCGTGACCGCCGTGCCCGTTGTGGCGGCAGCAACGATTGCACCGGCACTGCGCAAGAAACTGCGGCGCGTCAGGCGCGGCGTGGGGGTGCTTGCCGGTGAGACTTCTACTTTCTTTTCTTTTTTCTCTTTTTTACGATCAACCTGTTCAGACATATTTTTTGCTCCTTCTACATGCCCTTTTCTATGAGTCTTTCTCCTCATCCATCGGACTTTTAGTAGAGTTCTTTCGCCACGTTCGCAAGTTAACCAGTCTGGTAGGCCCCCTGTGGCCTACCAGACTGGAAAGCGGGCGGGCACGGCGGGAACCCTTTGGGTGCCGCCCCTACAGCTTAACTCGCTAGAACCAGTTAGTCCATCGAATAGAGATAGGCTGCTATGTGACGGGCATCTTGTTCAGAGACACCTACCGGCGGCATCGCCGACAACTCACTGATCGCCTGGGGACTCTGTATCCACAAAATCAAGTTATCCGTGGTGTTTGGCGCAACTCCTCCAACAAAGGAGCGTTGTGCGAAATCTTCCAACGGCGGCCCCACGTGAGATTCTGGCCCTTCAATGCCGGGAACGACGTGGCAAGCCACGCAGCCATAACGAACAAGTGCGGCCCGCCCCTCGCGTGGATCGCCACCGGGAACAGAGGTGACAGGCGTGCGCGGTTCACTTTCCCAAGCACACCCACTGAGAAGCCCCAGGCTCGTCAGCATGACAAGCGCCAGGAGATAAGCCCGTCGGCTAGATGGTTGCAATAGCCGCTGCATCATTCGCTGGATAATTTGCTGCATAAATGGTTAATCTCCCTCCAAAGTCGGCTGGCGCATGGTCGCCCAGATTGGATGCTGTGGCCTCGCGGCTTCATCGTCCGCAGCCCGCAGCCACCGTGCCATGAACCAAAGGAAGACCGCTAGATAGATCGGCCCGCTGGGAATCCACATGATTACCCCCGCAAGTTGCTGATCCTCCAAGGGCGTCAGATTCGCCACTGTGCTGCCCGCCAGCGTCTGCATGGGATACCAGACTGTCGGCGCAAAGGTCAAGAGTGCACCCAGAACAGTGCCCTGTATCATGGTAGAAAAAATGTAGAGCAACGCCACCCCATAGCCCATGCGTCGACGCACGCCAACTTGACCCAACAGCCACCAAAAGAGCAAAGCCGTGGCAAAAAACGAAAAGTGCTCCAAGCCATGTAGCCACGGATTGACCAGCGCCGCCTCATATAAAAGTGGCACATGCCACACCCAGAATGCCAGCGTATGCAACACCCAGACCACGGCTGGATTGGTTAGCCCTGCCCAACAGAAGCGTAGCCATGTGGCTTTTTGCCAGCCTCTGGCAACTGTCCGACGCCAGGGTGCAGGCATTGCCCAGAGATAGGCAAGGTGGGGCGCACCCAGAGCGAAGAGAGGCGCAGCCACCAGGATCAACAAGATGTGTTGCACCATGTGAAAGGCAAAACTTTCATGCGCCAGATGATCCAGCGGTGAAAGCATCGCAATGAACAGGATGAGTGTCCCCACCCCATACGCCAGCACTTGCAGCCGTTGGATGCCACGCCCCACCCCTGCTTGCTTCCAAACGACGGTAACGCCGCGCAGATAGCCCAAACTTGCCGCGCCCAGCAAGAGCAAGAGCCACGGCTCCTCTAGCCACGCAGACCAGATCGAACCTTGCCCTGGCAATCCACTATGCGCGGATGCCACGCCGAGCGGCCATAAAGCAAAGCCGCTACTCAGGCCGATCACGACCCAGAGCTTTTGCACAGTGAGCCTTTGCAGAATGAGCATCTTCCGTGGGCGCATGGGAAGCACCTTAGCGCACAGCACATGGGCTGATGACAAAAGCCGCCGTCCACTCGACCAGGATGGCGAACGTAAATATGCTGCTTAACAGCAGACCCAACTGCGCCATAAACATTCTTCTTTGCCAGCTCCAGTCCTCAACAGTCTCCTTGTCTGTGTTACGCAGCACCCGCCAACTGTGCGCGGCAACCAAGATACCGGCGAGAGCCACAAGTACAAAGAGCGCCGAAACCAGGTGCAATGCGAGCTGCCATCCCTGATTACAGGCGGGAGTCACCAGCGGATAGCTGATGAGCAAGCGCAGTGACCACGCCACAGGCCCGGCCATTAGCCCAAACCAGAGAGAGCGGATTGAGACGGAGTGCGACTGGCGAGGCTTATTGGTCATAAATCGTGAACCTCCACTTCCTTCCCTGTAACTGGCACTTGTAACTGGCCTTTATCACTATCTCTGGCAAATATCATCACCAACTATCACCGGCACATTTCACCGGCACATAGCCAGAGAGCAGCCTGCGCTCATAAGAGACGCGGCGAGATGTAGATCGTTAGATAGAGCGGAATCCAGATGATGATCACAAAGTACCAGTAGAGCGTATTGCCATCTACCGCAACATGGCGTCGCGCATTAAAATAGCCGCGAGCACCCACCACCCAAATCGCCGCGCTCTTGAGCAGCACCGCAGTCACATGGACGATATGCAGGCCCGTCATCGTCCAAACAATCGAGCCATAGGCATTGGTAGACCAGTTGTAGCCCTTATCGCTATACTCCACATACTTCAACACCAAGAAGGCTATCCCCATCACCATAGAGATCAGCAGGTAAATCAGAAAGCGGCCCCGGTTGCCACGACTAATGCTTCGTAGGGACATATAAGTTGGCAACGCGCTGGCAATTAAGATCACCGTATTGATGGTAGGCAGCAGCAGTTCAGGCGGTTCAATTCCCCCTGCAGGCCAGCGCGGCGCATGGGTGCGGAGATAGAAATAACTGGCAATTAGAGAGGAAAAGACCACGACTTCAATGATCACCAGAAAGAGGATTCCCCACCAACCCACAGCACGCGGCCCATTGACCAGGCTGGGCAATGTGTCGGCAATCGCCCGCGTATATTGTATCTCCTGGGCACTCTGTTGATCCTCACGCAGTTCAACATCTGGGAGCGCGTGGCTGCCTGCCCCCGGCCCAATGGTCGGTTGAGAAGGCGTAGCCGCGGCGGCAGCCTGCATGTTGTTTTTCCCACGCTGAGGCATGAATGTGGCTCGGAGCCAGTAGAGAGATGCAAAGAGCATAGTATTTCTCCCAAGTTGCTTACGTGTCCAAATTGCTGGCAGGTCAAGGTACTCTAGAACTCGCGCGACCAATCTTGTTCTCGCGGATATGTCCAGCCGATGACGGCAATGTAGACAAAGACAGCGCCAATTGGCACAGTCCACACACTAAACATCACGCCAATAAAGATGAAAGATACCGATATCGCCAACAGAAGAGGCCAAATTGAAGGCTGGGGCAGGACAATGCGACTGTCTGGTATTGCATCTAACATGGTAGTTCCAAGTTGCTCACGCTGCTGGTCGTCTGCCAAGAAGATCACGCGGTTTGATCCAGTGGTATCCTCTGGATCAAAACCTGGATGCGTCCAAAGCGGGTCGCGGCTGGAGACAATTGGAATCGCTCGAAAGTTATATTGGGGGGGGGGTGACGCCACAGCCCATTCCAGCGTATTGGCGTTCCACGGGTCGCTCCCCGCCACTTCACCGGAGCGCGCGCTGGTGATGATATTGAGCAAAAAGATAATAAGTGCAATGGCAATGACAGCCGAACCAATGGATGAGGTCAGGTTCAGTCCGTTCCAGCCTAGATAGGGCAAATAGGTGTAGATACGGCGCGGCATGCCAAAGAGTCCGGTGAAGTGCATGGTGAAAAAGGTGAGATGGTAGCCAATAATGAAAAGCCAAAAGCTCCATTTCCCCATTCTTTCAGAGAGCATGCGACCTGTGACCTTGGGAAACCAGTAGTAGATGCCAGCAAAGAGGGGAAAGACTGCGCCCCCAATCAGCACGTCATGGAAGTGGGCTACGACAAAGTAGGTGTCATGCACCTGCCAGTCGAAGGGCACCGAAGCCACCATGATTCCCGTAATGCCGCCGCGTATAAAGACGAAGAAAAAGGCCAATATCCACAAGAAGGCCGTATTTAGCTTGGGACGACTGCCCCAGATGGTGGCAATCCAACTGAAGATCTGAATGCCGTTGGGAATGGCAATCAAGGCGGAGGCCGCGGCAAAAAAGTTGAGTCCAAGCAGGGGCAGACCGACAGCAAACATGTGGTGAACCCAGAGACCAAAGCTGAGAAAGCCGACGGCAACCAGGGAAAGCACCAGCCAGATATAACCAACGTTGGGACGACCACTCATGGCGGCAACCACCATAGAGACAATGCCTGTGGCAGGGACAAAGATGATATAGACTTCGGGATGTCCAAAGGCCCAAAAGAGGTGTTGCCAGAGCACCGGATTGCCATCAAGAGCGGATACATAGAAGTTGGTATCGACGGTGCGGTCGAGCGCAAGGAAGATGGTTGAGACCATGACCAGGGGCATGGCAAAGAGGATCATAAAGGCCATGACTACCTGTGACCAGACAAAAATTGGGATTCGGTTGAGGGTCATTCCTGGCGCGCGGCATTTGAAGACCGTAACGATCAATTCAACGGCTGCAACCAGCGCGGCGACTTCGAGAAAGGTAATCAGCGTGGCATAAAAGTCAATGTTGATCCCCGGCGAATAGTAGCGGTCTGCCAGTGGAACATAGTTAAACCAGCCTGCATCGGGGGCAACACCTAACAAGAGGCTGATATAGAGCGTGACCCCGGCAATTATATAGACCCAGTAGCCAAAGGAATTGAGACGGGGATAGGCCATGTCGCGCGAACCAATCATCAGGGGAACCAGATAAATCCCCACGCCTTCCATGATCGGCACGGCGAAGAGAAACATCATCGTTGTCCCATGCATGGTAAAGACTTGGTTATAGGCTTCTGGTGACAAAATATGCAAGCCTGGTAGGGCTAGCTGCAAGCGCATCAAGAGAGCCAGCAGACCCGCCAGACCAAAGAAGCCTAACGAGGTGACGATAAAGCGCACCCCCACTACCTTATGATTGGTCGCGGAAAGCCATCCCACGAGACCTGGGGGACGCGTCCATATCTCGGCCAAACGATCTGCGCTAGCGGCCATTACAGAGTCTCCTATCTGCTGCTAAATCTGCTGCTTGAAGGCTAACCACTTTAAGACTAAACCCTTTAAGACTAAACAAGTTCGCCTCAACGCAGGCTCTCCAAAAAGAACAATAATGCCCGAAAATTCTCGGAGTTGAGCCGCGTCGGGGGCATAAGGACGCCGGGCTTGATACCATGTGGGTCCAGAATCCAGCCGCCTAAATTGCCACGGTTGTTTTCAACCGTAGCAGCAGCCAGTGTCAGACGACTGGCAACATGCGTGAGGTCGGGGCCAATTGTATCCGTGGCGGCAGCTTCATTCATCCCCTGAATTGTATGACAATAGACACAGGCAGAACCCATAAAAACCTGCTGTCCCTGAATCAAAAGGGGATCATTTATCTCTGCGATGGGTTGCTGTTGTTCGCTCACCCACTCCTCAAATTCGTCAGCCGGTTGGGCAATGATCAAGAGATGCATCATGGCATGTTGTGTGCCACAGAACTCGGCACAAATTCCGCGGAAGATTCCTGCTTCCTCCGCCTCGATCCAAATGCGATTTGTCTGCCCAGGGATCAAGTCCAGCTTGCCGTGGAGTTGGGGAACCCAGAAGCTGTGAATCACATCGGCAGAGGTTAGGCGGAAGAGAACTGGCTCGCCAACGGGGATGTGAATTTCATTGGCGGTGACGACCTCTTGGTTGGGATAATGTACTTCCCACCAGAATTGATGGCCGATCAGGTCAATTGTCCATTCGGCAGAGGTGGCGGCATCCGGTATGGCGTCGTTGGCGGCAAACGAAGGCCCTGTGGCTGCCTCGCTCACAAACAAGTTATAGCCCACGACAATGGCGAGAATGGGAATTGGCAAGGCGAAGCCACCGAAAAGGATTAGCCATTTGCCAGGGGTAGAAGCAGGGGATCTGGGATCACCCGTTCGTTTCCTGAAGCTGGCATAGAGAACCAACCCAAAGACCAGTACAAAGACCCCTAGCCCCAGCCAGAACATCAACCACCACAAACTCTCGATCTGGGCGGCAGCGGGACCAGTGGGATCAAGCACACTCGGCTGCCCAGGCGTGTCACACCCGCTTACCAGTGTGGTCAAGGTCGCAACGACAGCCGTCACCAGCAGCCGCCGGCAGCGTCGAGCAACAGGTTGAAGTACAGATTGTGTCACAACGCCTCCCTACAGTTCTGCAATGGATGGGATTTCAGTCAAGCCACTGGGTAAAGCCAAGATGCTCCACGACTGTCTCCACTACCGTAGCGCAAGGGTATAACAAGGCTGCAACAGGCTTATAACAACCGTATAACAGAAAAATTCGCAAGACAGAGTTGTTTTGGTTTGCCAAAGCAACTTTCCTCCGACAATAAAGTCCTGATTTCGAAAGAAACCAAGACAAGAGGTCTTTGTCTATGTGTCTATGCTTGTAACCCATTCATCTCTCTTTGCACGTTACTTCTCTTCTCAGCATATGTTTCAATCCATGAGGCTTTCGCAAATGTGTAGTATTTAGCAAAACCGAAACTGACCAGATAACAGATACCTCCCAGACGGTAGAAGGTAGTGGTGCCAATGCCACAGCAACTGCCGAGGCTGACGCCGATGCAACATCGACTCCTGAGGCCGAGGATGAGGACGATTCTTAATAATAGACTCAAGATTCGATGGAAAATTATTCCAGGTGTGAATGCAGCAACGGCCAATCAGTTTTCAGCAAGCTAGGCTGGTGACGTGGATCACGCTATTTTTACAGTAGATACCTCTGACAATCCTATGAGAAGTGCATAGGGGTCTCCTTGGCTAACCTCCTTGGCTAACAATGGGTGTAACAAGCACCAGAGATGTCAGGGAGACCTTTCTCTTAAAACATCTTCTTCTAAAGCATCTTCTCTTGAAGATCAATGACGGGACGTAGAGACAGTACATAGTCAGTTGAGAGTAGTTGTAGGCGTTGAGCAGGTGTGCTTAACAAGCGGACTGAGGTTCAAGTGAAAGGAGTTGCCTGTGGAAGAATCTCCCAGAGGTCGAACTGGATCGCCATCAGTGCGGGTTGTTCGGTCAAGTCGTGAGCGCCCCAAGAGTCCGTGGGCTGCCCTAGCACCGCCCACGGCTTGGTGGTGGTTAATGCTGCTGGGAGCCACCGCCATAGCACTCGGTCTTGGCATGCTGCAGGCAGTTCAATACTTTGCGCGACCCCTGGGCCTGCTCGTGCTAGGGTTCACTGTCGCCGCCACTCTTGCGCCTATCGTGTCCTGGTTATCGCAGTGGATGCCGCGCAAGCTGGCGGTTATTTTGATCTACTTGCTACTGCTGCTCATCATTGCCGGTTTGGGCTGGTGGTTTGTGCCTGGACTGATCCAGGAAGGTCAGGCACTTCTGAATAACTTGCCTGTACAACTAGAACAAGGTCGAGAATGGCTGATCAACCTCCTGCCCATTGAACGCGGCGATATCAGAGAAATGATCGCTACAAGGACGGATCTATTGGGCCAGGGGCTGCTAACACTTCCTCTGACCCTGGTCACTTCGGCAACAGACATCTTGATAGAGTTAATTGGCGTCCTCTTCTTCTCCCTCTATGGGTTGATGACAGCACCCAGCATCCAGAGATTTCTGCTCTCTCTCCTGCCCAAAAGCCGCCATGAGCGTGTGCGCGACGTGCTGGGGAAGATAGTTTCATCCGTGGGAGGCTATCTGCGCGGGGTTGTTATTACAGCCGTTCTCGTGGCAATAGTCTACTATGTTGGGCTTGTGCTACTCGGTGTCGAGTTTGCAGGGGTACTCTCTATTGTGGGAGGGGCATTTGAGATCATTCCAATCATCGGTCCACTTATAGCCGGTGTGATCGTGACAGGGGTAGCCCTGCTCCAATCTCCCACGCTTGGCCTCTATGTTCTCATCTTGATGCTGATTGTGCAGCAGCTTGAAGGCAATGTCATTACCCCCGTGGTCATGCACCGGCAAACAAATGTCAACGAACTCTTCGTTCTGCTTGCCATCATTGCGGGCAATGCTGTCGGTGGGGTCTTTGGAATTTTGGTCGCCATTCCGCTAGTCGCCGCATTATCCGTCATCGTGCAAGAGGTCGTGGCTCCAATGGTGCGCCGTTGGACGGGGATGAAGGCTGAAGAAGAGGCTGAGGAAAGAGCCAAGAGGGAGGCCGAGGCCGCGATTGAAACTACCACCTGAAGTGCCGCGAACGATCAATTGTCAAGTGGGAGTGAGCGTTAGTCTGTGCAGGATGATCACAGGGTGGTGAACACAGACAAATGAAGTGAAGCATACTCGCTACAGACCGATGGTTAAAGGAATGAGTCTCCTGTCTCAAATTGGACAGGAGACTCATTCCTTTACGGTAGTTATCAACTTTTCTGGCTGTGCTTAATGGCTATATACTATAGCGGAAAACAGCCACTATGGGGGAATCTGTTGGCATTTCCGCTTGAGAAAGCGCATAGATCGCCCCACCAGTTTCGAGCGTCTTCGTGGCGGCAAAATCCGACAGCGCGATATCATCCTCGTGTTTCTTCTCATCGTGGGAATGAACAACTTTCCCTGTATCAGGGTCAAATATTCCCCACACCTGACTATCAGTTGCCACGAGGAGACTCTCTACTCGCCCATAGAAGGCGGCGGCGACAACTTCCTCAAGATTATCCGTTGCTGTGCCGGTGCCAACAAGCTCGTGATATTGCGCAATAACATTCTCTAGTTGCTGGCGGAAATAAGGTTCAACAATGGGCCATGCCTGTTCCTGCAACTCTTCTGGGCGCAACATTTCAGGGTTGCCGGTGACGCCTTCTTCCATAATGTTGGCATATTCGCTGGCCTCGTGAAAGATTGGCAGCAGATAGTCTACACCTGCTAAGACCAGCGGTGCGCGCTTCTCGCGGAAGAATTCCTTGAGGCCATGATCCACCAGATTAAGATAGCGCTCGATTCTAATCTTCAAGTCGTCGTCACCTGCGCCGTGACCATGAAACATACCAGCCCGCGAGCCAGATCCGCCCTGTGATGTTCCAGTATGAAATTGCAACTGCTTTTCTGGGTCATCAAACTGGAGTGCCTCTTCAAGGCTCGTAGGCGTCTCTTTTGGCAGGTCAATCTGATTTACACTGTGGCGTGTGCCCTCAAAGAGCCGAACGTCGTTCTGACTAATGGCAAGGATGTAGTAAAGCCCATTGTTCGTAAAGAATGGCAAAATGGGTTTCACATAGTAGGTGCGATCGGTGACAAGCAATTCTTCTACGGGGAAAGGTAGACGATAGACATGAAAGTCATCTGAAGCTATAAATACGGCTAACCCGTCTTCCTGATGCTGCCAGAATGGCCCATTGTTCAGCAGATCATGCGCAGGTTTAAGGAATTCAGTAGCCTCGCCCTGCCCCCTACCATTCTCAAGCAACCACTGTTCAGCTTGGCGGAGAAGGTTCTTGAAGCGGATCGGATCTTGTTGCGTTTCCGGTCCTGCACGGTGTGTCGGCATGAAAATCGAGAAAGAGGGATTTCGTCTTTCTTGTGCGATCTCTGTCAATTGCTCTAAAGTTAACTTTTCCATTGAGTGCTCCTTACTTTCTTTCTAAACATCTCGTGACCCCTTCGTTCATCAATTTGATGATTTCGCAAATAGCGTCAGCACCCCTGTCTATTACCGGGTAAAGATGTTGATTTGTTTGCATAGATG
>JBBQIG010000043.1:0-15397 GCA_038324715.1 Anaerolineae bacterium
TGCCACCCTGGCGAATTTCTTTTCGCCGTTGGTGAATAATATTGAAGAACTTTTTCTCACAGGAAAAGCGCCCTATCCAGTGGAGCGGACTCTGTTGACAGGTGGACTGGTTGAGGCTGGGGTTGAAAGTTTGTTTCAGGATCAGATCCGCATAGAAACACCCCATCTGCAAGAGGTGCGCTATCCGGCCCCGACCACATCAACTTTCTGGCGCATGTAGAGACTTATGTGCTCCTATTTGCCAAATGTCGCTGGTAACTACCGACTGCTAGCTACTACCTGCATCTGCTATAAGACTGCTATGAGATAGGAAAGGGCTGTATATCACAATGTCTACTAAATCTGCACCCATACGGGTGGCAGTTATTGCTTCGATTTATCGTCTTCGTTCACATGCGCAGCATTTTTGTGATCGGCTGTTGGTGGGGTATCCCCATGCGGGAAAATGGCATCGGCCTAACTTTGAAATTGCATCGCTCTATGTGGATCAACGTCCGAGCAATGATCAGAGCATTGATCGCGCACGCGAGTTTGGCTTTGAGGTCTATCCTAGCGTTGCCGCGACGTTGCGCTGTGGCGGAGACCAATTGGCGGTGGATGCCGTCATGATTGTGTGCGAGCATGGAGAGTATCCACGTAATGAGAAGGGTCAGATTCTCTATCCTCGCTATGAGTTCTTCAAGGAATGTGTGCGCGTCTTTGAGGAGGATGGGCGTTCTGTTCCAGTTTATAATGACAAGCATCTCTCCTACAGCTTTACAAAGGCACAAGAGATGGTGGAAGATTCGCACCGTATCGGCTTTCCGTTCCTGGCAGGATCATCGCTGCCTGTGACATGGCGGTTGCCTGATGTTGATGTGCCATTGGGGGCAGAGATTGAGGATGCACTGATGGTGGGTGTGGGTGGCTCTGACCCGATGGATTATCATGCGCTGGAAGCGATGCAGTGTATGGTGGAGCGACGCAAGGGTGGTGAGCAGGGCGTTGTCGGCGTGCAGATGATTGAGGGCGATGCTGTGTGGGAGGCTGGAGATGCAGGGCGTTGGTCGTGGCGGTTGCTTGAAGCCGCACTTTCACGCAGTGATTCGCCGAGGGGGTTAACTGAGGAAGATGGGCGCACGCAGGATTTGATTGGCAGTGGTGAACTCAAGCGGATTGTAGAGAAGCCCGCTGCTTATTTTATTGAATATGCGGACGGATTGAAGGCAACTCTGTTGATGCTTACAGGCGCTATCAAAGATTTTTGTTTTGCTGCGCAAATTCGTGGGGAAGAGAATCCGCTATCAACGCAATTCTTTTTGACGCCGGGTCCGAATGTGACTTATTCCGCCTGTTTGGTTGCAAAAATTGAGGAAATGATTGTAACTGGACACGCGCCTTTTCCAGTCGAACGCACGATGCTGGTGAGTGGGATGTTGGAGGCTTGTTTGACATCACGCGTGCAAGACTCTGTGCGTCTGGAGACGCCACAACTGCTGGTGTCTTATCGAGCGCCTCAAACGTCTCAATATATGCGGGTGTAGGTCGTTGGGGAGATAATTGCTAGTTTCTGTTGAGGAACGTTAGCTGGTAGCGACGTGTAGTTTCACAAGAGGGATTGCCGTCGCTATCAGCTAACGTTATTTAGCCTAGGGCTATACTAGAACCATCGTTGTGAGCTATTCACCAAAGGCCAAAACACGAGTTGGTTTTATTTTGCAGATTATGCGTGTCTCTTTGCCCTTTTGCTCAATAGGACTTACATGTCCATAGTATTCAGGCGCACCTGTGTAGATGGTGGCGAGCTTGTCAATATCTGCATCCGCCCCTTCTTGGGTGATTTCCACAACTTCGCCACGCACTTCAATCCAGCGGAAAGGTTGATTTGTGTCAATCGCTAGGATCGAGACTTTGGGACGCTCGGACATATTGCGCTCCTTTTGGCGTCCGGCAGCAGTATTGACTGTGACATACGTGCCATCATAGTTTACCCATACGACAGATGATTGAGGTTGATTGTCGGGCATGAGGGTTGTTAGTACGGCGTAGACCGAGGTGGTTAAGAGATCGCTGTGCGATTCTGGAATGACGGCAGACATGAACTTACTTCTCCTAGCTATCTAAGTGAAACCTGTGAATGGTGTAGGCAAAAAGACTTTTGGCAAAGGACTTTTTGCATCTGTGAATCTATACTCTATCGCAGGTGAAGGCACTATGGCAAATATAGCGAGATTGACCGAACAATTTAATCCGCCTGTGTTGTCATGGTAGCCGTAGTTCGTTGAGAATGAAGCAGGAATGGAGTGGGCGCGGCATTGTACCTTCACTATCTTTGCAGTTGTGCTCTAGATCGGCTAACATGGTGCGACTTCCAGGGCATGTTTCATAAAGGGAAAGCAATGTTGGATATGTGGTATAGCCGAGAACGGTGGTCTTTGGGAGTGGCAGATCGAGACCTACAACAAATTAAACGGTACTGGTTGTTGCCCGTCTTTGTGCTAGTGATCGCTGTTACAGGATGTAGCCAAAGTGATACAGCAACTCGAACCCCCGTACCTACGTTTACGCCTACGCCACTGGGAGCTGCCGTAGTGCCTGATGGGGCTGCTGAGGCACCTGTCGAACCCACAGCGACTTTGGTGGTGGCAATGCCTACAGCTACAGAGACAGCGACACCGGTTCCTCCTACCGCCACGCCAACCACTCCACCCACTTCAACGCCTGCCCCAACAGCTACCTTTACTCCTTCGCCCACACCTACTGTTGCGCCGACTGCGACAGAGACACCTACCCCTTCACCAACGCCCTCATTTACCTTTGACTTGGAAGTTGCAGAGAAACATCCGACTGAGTCACTTGCACCGAACGTGGTGAGAATCTTCCTCTATGTGTCTGATGAGGATGGGGTTGCGCTGCCAGGATACACACTTCGAGTTTTGCATGATGGGGATGAACTGGCGGTGGATCGGGAGTCTGAGGGAGGTTTGCCAAGTTTGACACGAGGCGAACCTAGCCCTTATACACGGTTCACCAACATGAATGTCATCTTTGTAGAGTCCCAGGCAGGGGTGTGGACTCTACAATTAGTTGACACGGATGGAGTTGCCGTGGGACCGCCTGCGGAATTTGAGTTGACTGCGGACGAGGTGACACGCGAGTTGTACATTCGGTATCGTCGCCAGTAATTTGGCGTATAATGCAGGCTTGATTTAGCACTAGCCTGTTTTGGCAGAGACTCTTATAGCTTACCTTTTTCCCCTCAACATTAGTTTCAGTATCCTATAAGTCAGATATCATAGTGGCATATAACCTTTCGACTCAGGTTTCTGTGTCGGTTTATTCAACTCTGAATTTTCTATAACTGATGCGTATGGGTGCCACTTCCTCAAACTGCAACTGCGAATTCCGAGCCATGAGAAAGATGTTTGCCCTGTGCGATCATCCGCAGGCAAAAAACAGGGGCGACCATCTGGTCGCCCCTGAGTATAATTCTTCTTTCCTGTCTACTGAACGTTTAGCTCCAACGGAATACCCAACTTCCGTCAGCATCAAGCTCAAATCGTAGCCATAGGTTAATGGCTTGATCTGGCTCTACGTTTAATGAGACGTTGCCAGAGAGACCACTCCACGGGCTGCTGCCTGTGAAGGCGATGGCTCCTGGATAAACGACCACGCTAACCGACTCACCGGGCTGAAGGTCATATTCACTTGGACCTGGTTGCGGGCGGAATATTTGGTCGATGGTAAAGCGCATTTGATGTTGGAAGCCATTGGTGATGACTAGCAACGATTGACCTGGTGGAATTCCTGCCACAGGTGCTTCCACAGGTGATGTCGCTTCGCCCACAGGGGTAGTTTCCCCCTCTGTCGTGCCCTCTGTCGTGTTCGGTACCACATCACCAACTTCAGGGGTAGCAACAGGTGATTGGACTGGCAACGGCTGCGGCGTAGGTACAGGGGCTGTTGCCTCTGTGACCGGCAGTCTGAGGGGATCGCCATTACAGTTGATAAAGCTAGGACTGTTGTTGATCCAGCCTTGGTCAGCAACAGTGGTGTCTACAACAAGCCATTGGTTGTCTTCGCTGCGACCGATGGCGACAACCGTGGTTGCTTCGGTTTCGGTTGTGCGAACTTTATCAACAATATCGTATTGCAGACCAGGCCCACTACGGACATTGAGTGCTGGGACAACCACATTACAGGCTACCGAGTTCTCGATACTTTGGCTGCTGGCACTTGGCGTGACGTCTGCACCAGGAGCTGCATCATTTGCACTTGCGGACGTGACATCTTGGCTTGTGCCTTCACCGACTACGGTACGAAGATCAATAGTGGTGAGAGTGGTGCTTGGATCTGAGCCAGGGGTGGCAATCTCTACCATGGCGTAGTAGACGCCTGCATCGACCTCCTTGGGTGCCCATTCACAAGCCGACTGATCGTCGATTGTGAGGCAGCTACGCACATAGAGAATGGCAGCAATGTCCTCCTCAACCGGAAGTTCTAGCACAGTCGCAGGTTGAATTTCATGGACTTCGTCACTAAAGACGACTGACTCTGATTGTCCTGTGCGATTTTGGATCCAAATCTGTGCATTGGGTGGCGCACCTGCTTCGCTCAGCATTAGCTTTGCTGGCGCTGTTCCGCTTGATGAATCATAGATCTCATAGAAGCCATCTTGCTGAAGCAAATATGGATCCCAGAAGCAGCCTGCTGTTGAATCACTCACTTCGGCAGCACAGTTGAATAGATTGAGCACCGTTGAAGCGCGTGGCAAGTCGATTCCCTGCGATCTGCCTGCTTCAAGTAGATATGTTTCACCTTCCAAGAAGAAGCGAGCATCGATCTCACTGCGGTTAGCAATGATGGTTCCTTGCAATGGCCCAGAATTTTCTTGGGACAACGCATCCGCTGCACCACCAACTGGTGTGGGTGTGGGTGAACTCACTTGCGGAGTAGCCGTGACTGTCGCTGACGTTGCGGTTGTCGTTGCCGTCGCAGTCAGGGTACTGTCTGCAGTGACCGTTGCTGTAAGCGTACTCGTTGCAGTTTCTGTTGCAGTTTCTGTGGTTGTGATAGAGGGTGATGCAGTAGGTGTCGGCACATTGGTTTGTGCGCTAACCATATCTGCGGTAAATGTTGCATAGACAAACGCTAATGCAAATAAGAAGTACTTTATCAATCGACCCATATCTTTTTTATCCTGGCCGGTTCTGATGCATGTCGCAGTGAATAATACCCGGCTCCTTGAAATCTTTCCTGAAATCTAAAGTTCCCATTATACGGAGTAGATCCGCCTGATTGACCTGCGAGAATTTAACTAAAAACCATAATCGCATGGCTATCGTGATCTTACACTATTCTCAGTCCATAAGCTAACTACGATTGCCTACAGCATAAATACGCTTTCACTACGGGTGGGGGATACGGTAGCCGTAGGGATGCTACTTGTGTATGGCATGTTGACAAACAGAAAAGCGCAGACATTTCGGCTGCGCCCCTCTCATCAATATTTAGCGATTCGCACCAGCATATAGCATGGTGAATCGCAGTTTTGTCGTGCGAATGCTTACTTAGTTTCGCGATAGATGACATGCTTACGCACGACAGGATCAAACTTGCGAAGTTCGAGCCGTGCTGTGTCATTGCGGCGATTCTTTTCGGTCAAGTACATGTGTGAACTTTCGGTGCTGCGCATCTTAACAATGACGCGCGGGCCTTTTTTAGCCATGAGTTATTTCCTTTGAGTCCAGCCTTTGCGGCAAAAATTAAGCAATTTGTATCAAATTAGTATAGTGCATCTGTTCTGTAAAAACAAATTGCAGAATGAGCAACTTGCATTTCGTGTGATTTCAGTCTGATTTTGCGGTTATGTCACAATGAAATGAGCATAATGTTCAATGGTAGATTAGGTGAAATACTTGCCGATTAGAGGAGCAAGCCGTGATACAACATCGGGATCGACACCGCGTTTGTCGGAAATAATGGCATCACGGAGCGCATCTGCTTGGGGTGATGGGCCGGCAGTGGCGAGGTCTGTAATGGCATTGGCAACTGCATGTTTGGCGATCTCGGCATTGCGCAGGAGTACGCGAATTACGGCATCGACCGTGACTGCTTCTTCAGTTTCGTGCCAAACATCATAATCGGTGACGTGAGCCATGACGGCGTAGCTCATCTCTGCCTCACGTGCGAGTTGGGCTTCGGGCGTGGTGGTCATACCAACAATGTCCATGCCCCAACTTCGAAAGATGCGGCTTTCAGCTTTGGTGCTAAAGCGCGGGCCTTCCACTGTGATGAAGCCACCACCACGATGCACGCGATTGCCTGTCTGTTCGGCAGCGCGATAGCAATAGTCGGAAAGCAATGCACAGAAGGGTTCGGCGAGGCTTACATGCACGACCAAACCCTCGGTGCCAACAGTGGGATCGTCGAAGAAAGAGAGTGCGCGTCCAGTAGTCTTGTCGTAAAGTTGGTCGGGGATCACGATGTCTCCAGGGTGAATATGTTCCTGGAGGCTGCCACATGCGCTGACGCCTATCAGGTATTCAACCCCTAGGAGTTTAAATCCGTAGATGTTGGCACGCTGGTTAAGGCGCGTGGGGCTGATGCGGTGACCGCGTCCGTGGCGGGCTAAAAAGGCCACGCGTTGACCCTGGATCGTTCCGACGATGTAGGAGTCGGAAGGAGCACCAAAGGGGGTGTCAACTGTAATTTCTTCTACATCAGTTAGCGACTCCATTTGATAGACGCCGCTGCCGCCGATGACTCCAAAGCGAATGGGTTCAGCCATTGTATTTTCACTTTCCTTTACACGCTGGGTAACTAGGGATGATTAACTGGGGAGTAATTCTGCTGGAATATCTGCAAGCAATGGATTCTTGGCATCACGTTCCGACAGAATGGGATTATCTACTCCCCACGGTACTGCCAGCGTTGGATCATTCCAGGCAACTCCTAATTCGTCGCTGCCATTGTAATAGTTGTCCACAAGATAGCTTAAGGTCGCTTCGGTTTGGGCATAAAAACCGTGTGCCACGCCGACAGGAATATATAAACCTACAGGTGTGACTGTGTCCATATCGATAATTTCCACTGCTCTATAGGTTGGAGAAGTAGGACGAAGGTCTGCTAGTGCCACCCGTATCTTTCCGGCTAATAGATGCCAGTAGTCTACCTGATGGTGATGGTAGTGCAGCCCGCGCAAGACACTGGCGGCGCTGATGCTGCGGTTGCTTTGCACAATTGCCCAGGTGCGCTGGGGGAACCATTCGGTGCGAAAGGTTTCCATGAATTGTCCACGCGAATCGCCAAAGGTACGAAAGTGTACCCGCATTACGTCGCGAATCTGGGTTGAAGCGATTATTTCGGTCATAGTTGCTTTTTGCTAGGCTGGCAGCGGTTGTTGCTGGTCGGCGATTTGGCGCAAGGATTCAATTACGCGTTGGATGGCAATGGATTTGAGGCGATAGGCGGCGCGGTTGGCGATCAAAACTTCTTGGCTATGCATGATAGTGCGAAACTCTACCAGCCCATTGGCGCGCAAGGTGCTGCCGGTTTCTACTAAATCAACGATGAGATCCGCTAGACCGACCAGAGGGGCAAGTTCAACGGAGCCTTTGAGATTAATGATTTCGGCGTTGACACCGCGTTCGCGAAAGAAATCGGCTGTGAGCCGTGGGAACGAGGTGGCAATACGCATTTGGCTTTCGTAGCGCAAGGGTGTGTCGGGACGATCTGCTGGGCCTGCTAGACTTAGCCTGCAATAGCCGAGGGGCAGGAGCAGTGGCTCATAGACGTCTCGCCCACCTTCGCGCAGTACATCCAATCCGCAGACGCCGAGGTCAGCGGCTCCATACTCCACGAATGTTGGCACATCGCTTGGTTTCGCCATGATATAGCGAATACGTCCATCCGCGCTCTCCAAAATTAGCTTGCGTCCGCCCGAATCTGCGGGGAGGGGAATGCCTGCTTTTTCAAAATAGGCCAGGATGGCTTCTGTATCGCGACCTTTGGCGATTGCAATAACAAGCACATCAAGCTCTGCGACCATACGCTTCCTCACTTTTCCTCATCAATTTCTGCATTATTTCTTGTGCCACTTTTTGCGTTACTCAACTGGTAAACAATCCGTATCTTATTCACTTGAAGCAGCGCTTATGGGCTTTCATTTGCAATTTGTGGGTGCAAATTTGACTGCAACGCACGTTGGACAATCGTGCTTACATCTGCCTGTGCGATATGAACTGCTGATGATGGCTGCTCGGGATTGAAGCCGTGGACATCAAAGCCTTGACCTGTCCAGGTCGCGGCAAGGGGAATATTGGTTTGTTGGGCAGCACGCCAGAGGTCTTCGCCTCGGCTTTCATCCACACTCACAACCACGCGTAGACCTTTGTCTCGCCATTCACTCACGAAAGCAAGAGCATCTACACTGTTGGCTGATGCAACCAGGAGATGAGGGGTTGATTCGCTGGAGCTCTTCTCTAAGTGCAAAGTCTGTTGGGCATTGAGCAAACGATCTATACCCAGGGCAACGCCGACTGCGGGCTGGGGTGTGCCAAAAGAGCCAACTAAGTTGTCATAGCGCCCGCCGCCACCGAGCGGAAATCCAACGCCTGGGATCAAGACTTCGAACGAGATGCCCGTGTAGTAGCCAAGGTTGTGGATTTCGGTTAGGTCTAGGTAAACATCGTCGGCAACGCCATAGGCTTCCAGGATTTGGTGAATGTCGCGCAAATTGTTCAGTGCCTTGTGCATGGCAAAATTTAGACATAGGCGATCTGCGTGTCCGATGACTGTGGAGGCATTGGGACCACTGAGGAGGGGTAATCCCTCTATCGTATGGCGCTGTTGGGTGCGTAGGGGGGTGGTACGTAGGAAATCGGCTAGGTCAGCTTCGCTGTTGCGGTCAATGGCTCGCTGGAGATGTGCAGCCTGCTCTTGTGTTAGCTGGAGATCTTGAAGCAAGCCGTTGAAGAATTGGATTTGCCCCAATACAAGGCGAAAGTCTTTTAGCCTCGCAGCACGCATGGCTTGGATGGTGAGGGCAATCACTTCGGCATCGGCAGCCGGTGAGTTGGCACCGATCAGCTCGAAGCCTGCCTGGGTAAATTCGCGCTGGCGACCTGCTTGTGTTTCTGCATGGCGAAAGACGCTGCCCGAATAGCAAAAACGCTGGGGCATTGGGCGATCATGGAGCCGCACGCCAACTAGCCGCGCGACAGGAATGGTCATGTCGGCACGTAATGTGAGCGTGCTGCCGTCGCGGTCGAGAAAGCGATATAGCTCGGTCTGAAGCTTGGCGCTCGACCGGTGGAGAAAGGTGTCGGCGTATTCAAACATGGGTGGGATCACATCTTGATACCCCCACGCACGAAAGATGTCTAGGAGATCCGCTTCTAGACGGCGGCGCGCGTAGGCCTCTGCCCAGAAATAGTCGGCAACGCCGCGCGGAATTTGTGCTTGTGCGTTGGGCTGGGAGGTGGATGCAAACATGCGAATCTTTCTGTGTGAATGACTAACTTTGCTGGAGCGTATTAGAGCATATCAGCATGTATGATAGATGCGAAGTGAATGCGTTCTGACTAACCTGTGCATTTATTTGTGTACTTCTGGACAAGTAATAAGCGCCAACTGTTCGAATGTTGGGTGTTACTCAAAAAGGTTGTCAGAAACTGGCGACAAGTATATCATACGCATTACGCGCTCCTAGAAAGAGCGGGGTAGCGCAGTTTGTTCTCTATTATTTATAAACTGCCCTGTCTAGTTTTCTCTTCCTACTCTATTTTACCTGGGTAGTCCCTATTATCGTGATTAGTGGATTCGCTCTTTGCTTTAAACAGGTCGAACGAACCAGTATGGACGGAGCTTTTTATGTGCGGAAGATTTGCGTTACACAGATCACCTGAACAACTTGCGGCGCATTTTGGCTTGGATGAAGCGCCACCGTTGGCTGACCGCTATAATATTGCACCAACACAGCCCGTGGCAATTGTACGTCTGGCGCAAAATTCCATGGATCGAGAATGGGCTTTGGTGCACTGGGGGCTGATTCCTTCCTGGGCAAAAGATTTAAGCCTGGGGGCGCGCATGATTAATGCACGTGCTGAAACTGTGGCAGAGAAGCCATCATTTCGCGCTGCATTAAAGCGACGACGCTGCTTGGTGCCTGCTGACGGATTCTATGAATGGAAACCAGAAGGGCGCAGCAAGCAGCCATTTTACATTCGCATGAAAAACGAAGAACCCTTTGCCTTTGCTGGATTGTGGGAGATTTGGACCAGCCCTGATGGCGGTGAGTTGCAGAGTTGCACCGTGATTACGACTGAGCCAAATGAGTTGATGACAAATATCCATGATCGAATGCCAGTCATTTTGGCTGCTGACGATTATGCAGAGTGGCTGGGAAATGGCAAAGATGCGGATGCACGCGAAGTGGGGAAACTCCGTCATCTATTGCGCCCTTTTGATGCCAAGCTAATGGAAGCTTATCCTGTAAGCACTCAGGTAAATAGCCCGCAGAATGAAGGTGCCGCGTGTATTAAGCCGGTTTGATTCTATTAGTTGAGCAGTTTGCAATCGTTGTCGAATGCTGGCGCAAATGTACAGGTGTAGTTTGCTGTAAATTTACTCTCAAATCTATGTCGTGCATCTATACATCTATATATGATGCACGACATAGATTTGAGAAGATGGTCTCATGTGGTTAGGCAGCGCGACGGTAGCCTCATCAAGAGATAGTTCCTCAGTTGTTAATTTGATTTTCAAAAATGTATTTATGAACTGCGCTGGTGAAGAGATTGCTACTTCGCTTGCGTGATTCGGTTCGGATTGCCAGATCACATTGAGGAGAGATGGAAGATGCAAGCGTTTTTCGATGTCTTTGATGTAACCCTATTGGCGACAGGAGGGGTGATCATTTTGATCACGATGTTTGGTGCCTACTTGCGGTCAAGCCGGTGTGACCCCTGTCTCAAATCCTTTGATAATTACATGGTGACGCTTGAACGGGCAGATGGCAAGGTGATCTGGGGGGAACTCGAATTAGAATCAACTGGTTTTGAATTGTCTTATCGCGACTCTGTACAAGATTCAAATCATATTGAATCGAGCTATGTACTTTATGGGAGTGAATTTAGCGAAATTCAGGCGTTGTACCGGTATGTGGACGAGCTTGAGCCTGAAGAGCGCGAACGACGACAACGCGATTTGGATAAATATTTTCATCCGGGGCTTTTGGTGCGACTTACGCGAACCTTTCAGCACTTCTTTTCGCTGGCGGGTGAATCGTTGACAGAAGTGTTGGGGATGGTAATGGGACGGTTGCGCAAACCTGCGGGACGCTATATTGGCGAGGTGAGTGATGATCATTTTATGCGCTTTAGCAATGCAGTAGTCGGCAGTGTCGGATCGACCTACGATCCACTTTTGGAGCGATTTGTAGGTCACAAGATCGTTGTGGAAGTTGTTGAAGATGGTGAAGCGCACGAGCATGTGGCTGTATTTAAAAATTATTCGGCAGACTTTTTTGAATTGCTGGACGTTCAATATCCACAAGCGCGCTCACTCAACTTGAACGTGCAAGAGCAGACGTTGCGGGACAGTGTGACTATTGTGCGTGAAAAGAGTACCTTGCGGGTGACGAATCATACTGTGCATCCCGTACTGCTTGTGAGCCTGCGTTTGGGCGCAAGCGAGGAGGCAGAGGCAGAGACAGAAGAAGAAATGCTTAACGTGGTGGTTGATGGTGGTGAGACGATTGAGCTACACCCTGAGGAATTTCCTGATGATGCATCGCTGATGCTGCGTGTGGTGCGCGAGTTGGATATGGTTGTGCCGCGTGCACGGTGTGTCATTCGCCATCGCGCAGATCGCTATGAACCAACAGTCATTCCAGAGATCATTTTTGACTTGGGTGTAATGTTACGCGGTGACTCGCGCTTGGATGCCAAGGAGGCGAGATTGCGTAGGCAGTTGGAGGAGATGCCGGACTCGGCGCATTTGGCCTCTAACCTGGGTACTGTGCTTATGCAAAAGCAAGAACTGAGGGAGGCACTGGTATGGTTGGAAAGGGCTTATGCTGCGCGTTATGCTTTGCCAGATAATGGTAAACGTACACTCATGCTAATTCACGAATTGCGACGACGCACTAATAAGAGCGCTAAACGCTCGACTGTGATTGCAACTGAAGTGCAAAATCATAGCTTGTATGTAAATAAAGAAGCCACGACGCAAGTCCAAGTAGGTAGCCGCGCAGTTCTCTGATTTAATTTTGCGCTGAAGTACCAAAAGCATACGAAAAGAGAAGGCCCGCAATTTTGCGGGCCTTCTCTTTTCGTATATTGAGCGGGCGACGGGACTCGAACCCGTGATAACAGCTTGGGAAGCTGTTGTGTTACCGCTACACCACGCCCGCAGATCTGGTACCGGCACCTGATAGCTATTAAGTTGGGAGCATATCTGCCGGATAGTTCAAGTATATGCAGGTAGGTGTTCGCTGTCAAATGTCTATTCTGGCGGGGTGTGTCCCAGGAAATAGGCGGGTTAAGAAATGGAGGCCCAAGCGTGCCGCCAACGGTCATGACTGAACAGAGCACAACGAAGGGCAAGCATGGCTTGAGCGCCATTGCGACTCCAACGCATACCAGCCTGTTTCATGCGCTGTTGGACGACGATCTTGCAGCCGCACCATTACCCCATCCGACGACACACTCATGACCTCGCTGTCCGGTGCCACAACCGCACGACTCACCCCTTCATCGTGCTTGGGCACCTCGACCATCGCTCTCGCTTCGGCGGCTTGTTTGGCCACTAGCAGTTTACCCGCTTCCCCACACAACCGTTGCAGGCTGCTTTTGCTGATCCCCACTCCCGTCAACTCGTTGAAGGCATCTGCCGCTCGACGATGCGAGGGAATCTCCACTGCCAACCGTACTGCCTGCTGGATCGTCTGCGGACTCCACACATGCTTACTCAACTTCAGTCGATGGTCGAGGGGGGAAAAGACCCCCTTCACAGGAGTCGCAGTAGTAATAGGCCCTTTCCAGTCCCACTTCCCCTTCTCGATGTCCGACCTGCCGTTCCGGTCTCCCCCGGTACCGCATCGCCTCCCCACATTGCTCACATACGGGGGCTTCTATCCGCTCGTCTGCCTTCGCCGCTAACTCGTTTAGCAACTTTCCCATCAGCACCCGCCGCCGCAGCGTCACTTGATCTGCTATTTCATCGAAACTCGCATCCAAATGTCTTGCCCGCCACGCATGCAACTCCTCATACATCGCCTCCGCTGCGCGCACAAATTCTGCCTTCTCTTGCTCTACCCCTTTTGTTTGTCCCATCGCTCACTCTCCTTCCTTTCCTTATTTTACCTCTTTCCTAGAACTTGGGACACACCCTTCTGGCGGGAGATGCCGAGATAGCCGGGAGACAGATAGTCTTTCTGTTCTGCCACATTAGCCTGGTCGCACTACGTCATCTAATACTAAAGATTTTCAGAATCAATGCAGGTGACATGCAATGACCAAAAATCATGAACTGAATGACTCTACCCATATCTGTGCCTCACAGGTATATCTGCATTAGTATATTTAGAGCCGCATGCCGTTTATAATTTCTCGATATTACCACAACTATGTTGCCGCCAGTTTTCGCAGAATTCGCCATGCCCAAACGTGCCATTCGTAGTCCATTTAGGCAGTTTAAAAAGTGAGATAACGTGCGCAAGAGCCGAAGGCGTTATGCGCGATGAAAGGAGGTGGTTAAATTGAGCGAGCTTTCTAATTCCTGATTAAAAGGAGAATTGCAACTGTCATCGCACTCGTCAGAAAGCTGGATTTGAAGGAGAACAGATGTCCATGCCTCGAACACAGTTCGTTATAACACTCACTATCTTGGTCTCGATGCTTTTCACATTGGCCCCAGAGCCAAATTATGTAGAAGCAGCCAGCCATCGCGAAGCTCCACTCATCTCGAAGGACCCTACAGCTGACATCACGGACTTTTTTATGTGCCGTAGTTACCAGCCGGGTCAGGAAGACAAAATTGTCTTCCTGATGAATGTTATTCCTGGGGAAGAACCCGGTTTCGGCCCCAACTACTACAACTTTGATCCCAACGTCCTCTACAAAATCGATATCGATAATGATGCTGACGGGGACGCAGATGATGTCTCATTTGAGTTTCGGTTTGACACCGAGATCCGGGGTACCGTTGATAAGTTGGACTTGTTCCTCTCTTACGTAGCATTGCCAGCGCCGATCACGGCACTGGATGGTCCCGGCTCAGAGGGTTTGGGGTTGCGCCAGAAATACAATGTAGTGATGCAGCGTAACGATACAAACTACAAGAAGTTAGGGGAGGATCTAATTGTCGTCCCATCCAATGTAGGGCCGCGGACAATGCCCGACTATGAGTCTTTAGCCCAACAAGGCGTCTATACGATCGGTGATGGCGTGCGTGTATTTGCAGGTCAACGCCAGGACCCCTTCTACATCGATGTAGGCGCTATCTTCGACACACTCAACCTGCGGCGTACTCCGCCACTATTGTCACTATTAGAAGATACTCAAGAAGACTCGAACCCCTTTGGTGTAAACATGCTTTCAGGTTTCAATGTCCACACCATTGCCATCGAGGTGCCCGCCAGTTTGCTCACGAAGGATAACTTAGGGCCAGAAGAAACGAGCTTTCCGCAGATTGGTGCGTTTGCTAGCACCAGTCGCCAACGGGTTAGAGTTTTAGCGACTCGCCTTGGTCGAGACGGACAAGCTGCTGCGGCCGGTACTGAAACAACTTCTGCCGAAGACGCAGCTATCAACCAAGCTCTTGATGAAGCCCTGGACGAAATACTCAGCGCGGAAGAAGCTGCGGAAGAAGCTTCTAATGATCCAGCAGATGATCAAGCAAACAGTGACCAAGCAAGCAGTGACCATCAGACATATCTGCCACTCAGTAGAGGCTCAGATGGCGCGCAGGCAAGTGCTTTGGACGCAGGAAACAATGTGGATATAAGCGCCGGTAGAGAAGAAGGCGCCTGTAGAATTGGTACACGGCATTTGATTTGCGACCGAGGCAAGTATATTCAGGTACAGCGTCTGGCGAACCCGCTGGTCAACGAGACGATCATTCCCACAGAGCTTAAGGATTTCTGGGGATCGTTGGATCCTATTAGTGACTTCCAGTTCAAGGAGTACTTCCTAAACCCACGGCTGGCGGTGGCGCTTGAGACCGTTTTCGGCATAGAAGCGGCAACAACAGACCGCGAAGATCTGGTCGCTCTGTTGTTGCGCTACCCGTCCGGTGATGGAAAACTCGCCGATCTGCTACGCCTGGACATCAGCGTATCGCCAACGCCGCTGGCGGATCAAAAGCGTCTAGGGCCGTTCGCCATTGATGCTACCGGCACTTCGGCACCTGATCC
>JBBQIG010000044.1:0-15058 GCA_038324715.1 Anaerolineae bacterium
CTATGACCATTTCCGAGCCGACTACAGAAACCCATTCGCCGATCCCACTCGCTCTGGCGGGTGATCACATGCGCGATCTTATGGGACAATGTATCCACTGTGGCCTTTGCCTCCAGGCTTGTCCCACCTACAACGTCTTTCAGACCGAGATGGATAGTCCCCGCGGGCGCATCGCCCTCATCAGCGCCGCTGCTGAGGGACGCATTGATCTCGATGGGCCTTTCCAAGAACATATCGAGTTGTGCTTGGGCTGTCGCGCCTGTGAGACCGCCTGTCCCTCTGGCGTTCAATATGGCATTCTCTATGAAGCGGCACGCACCGCCATCGAAGAATCGCGTACCCCCGGTCGAGGCGAGCGCGCCGTGCGCTGGTTGGGGTTGCGCCAACTCATGCCCCACCGTGGACGCTTGCGCTTGCTGGCGCGCACCATGAAGCTCTATCAAGCCACAGGCGTGCAACGGATTGTACGTGGTCTCAATCTGCTGCCCCAGGGTTTGAAAGACATGGAATCCATCTTGCCCCCCTTGCCCGACAGCTATCCCGACTACTCCCAGCCTGCCCCGGCGATTGGTGAGAAGCGCGGCGAGATTGCCTTTCTCTATGGCTGTGTGCAAGATGCCTTCTTGTCGGGTGTCAACGCTGCCAGCGTGCGTGTGCTTCAGCGCAACGGCTACGAAGTTCACTTTCCCCAGGCGCAAACCTGCTGTGGTGCCGCACAACTGCACACAGGCGAACATGCCCTGGGTCAAGAGCTGGCGCGCCGCAACATCGACGCCTGCCGCGCACGCGACTACGTTGCCATTATCTCCAACGCGGGCGGCTGTGGAGCCACATTGAAGCAGTACGATCACCTCTTGGCAGATGACCCGCTGTACGGCGCGTGGGCTAAAGAATTTGTTGAGAAGCTAAAGGACATCAGCGAATTTCTGGCTGACCACCTCCACAATCCACCCACAGGACATGTCGATGCGCGTGTGACTTATGTCGAGTCATGCCATCTGCGCCACGGACAAAAGATAGTACGCCAACCGCGCCAACTGCTCAACGCCATTCCCGGTGTTGAACTGATTGAACTCAAGCAGCCTGATATGTGTTGTGGTAGCGCGGGTGTCTATAACATCACCCAGCCCGCCACCGCCAACCAAGTGCTCGACTTCAAGCTGGCAGATGTGGCGCAGACCCACGCCACCACCGTTGTCACCTCTAACACCGGCTGTCACATGCAAATGATCTATGGGGTACGCAAGGCCAATATCAACGCTGAAGTTATCCACCTGGTTGAATTGCTCGACCGTTCCTATTTCAAGGCAGAAGCGCCATGAGCCATGCAACCTTGCCCCCCAAAAGCACGTCACAACGTGCATCCAAAAGCAACGGCAAAAATGTGGTTGAACTACCCGCAAATCTTGCCGCGCTTGCCGAGCTTTTCCCCAAGCGTCAACTCTCGCTAGATCCAGTAGAGTTGCTGACCTATGAAGTGGATGCTAGCTTTGACCGTGGGCGACCCGACGGGCTGTTCTTTCCAGAATCCAGCCTCGATGTGAGTCGCATCATGCAATGGTCAGCCAGCACCAACACGCCGCTGGTAGCACGCGGCGCAGGCACAGGGCTTTCGGGTGGGGCTGTGCCAGAACATGGCGGCATTGTCCTCTCCTTTGCGCGCATGAGAAACATTGTCGACCTAGACATACGCGGGCGCAGCGCGGCTGTGGAAGTGGGCGTGGTCAACCTCGTCTTTGACACGTTGGTCAAGCAATCGGGTCTCTACTATCCCCCCGACCCTTCCAGCGGACGCTCCTCAGTGATCGGTGGCAACCTGGGCGAAAACGCCGGCGGGCCACACTGCTTTAAATATGGTGTCACCACCAACTACATCACTGGCCTTGATATTGTCCTCGCCGACAGCCGCATGCTGAGGTTGGGAGGACGCGCCCTCGATTATCCTGAGTACGATCTCACGGGATTGATGGTGGGCAGCGAAGGGACATTGGCAATCGCCACACGCGCCTATCTGCGGCTGATCCGCAACCCACCGGGCGTCAAAACGATGATGGTCGCCTTCAACTCTGAGGAATCCGCGGGCAAGGCAGTCTCCGCGGTCATCGCCGCCGGACTGGTTCCTGCCACGCTGGAGATGATGGATCAACGCATCATGCGCATCATCGAATCCTATGCACCTGTGGGCTTGCCGATTGATGCCAAGGCCGCGCTGATTGTCGAGGTGGATGGCTACCCCGACAGCTTGGATACGCAGATGGAGGAGATCAGCGATATCCTGGAGACCAACGGCGGCTTTGATCTGCGCATCGCCCAAAGCGAAGCCGAACGCGCACAAATCTGGTATGGTCGCAAGAGTGCAGCCGGATCGCTGGCGCGCATGGCTCCGGCCTTTTACCTGGTCGATATCACCGTTCCGCGCAGCCGTCTGGCGGATACGCTGGCGGCGGTCAATCAAGTCTGTGACCACTATGGCCTGATTGTTGGTCACGTCTTTCATGCAGGGGATGGCAATCTGCATCCCACCATTGCCTTTGATCCGCGCAACCCAGATGAAAAGGCCAAGGTCTTTGAGGCGTGTGAGGCCATTGTGGCGATCTGCATTGAGCGCGATGGCTCGATTACAGGGGAGCATGGCGTGGGCATTGAGAAACGCGCCTTTATGCCCATGATGTACACAGGGGCAGAGTTGTCTGCCATGACTGATATCAAGGCGCTCTTTGACCCCAAGACCCTGCTCAACCCTGGCAAAATCTTCCCCCCCAATTTGCCCGCACCACACTATGAAACGCCCATTTTGCCCCAAGGGGAGAGTTTCACCCCCACTACGCCACAGGAAGCCGCGGGTGCATTGGCAGCCTTGGCGCAAGCAGGCAAGCGCGTTCGCATCGGCAGCGCACCCTCTGGGGATCGTCGCGGGGCCGATTTGTGGCTGAGTAGCGCGGGTTTTAATGGCATTCGCACCTTTGCCGTCGCCGATCTCTATGTCACCGTAGGCACAGGCACGCCTTTGGTTGATCTGCAAGCGGCTTTGGCACAGGAGCAGATGCAAGTGCCACTTGCTTCCCCCTGGGCCAATTCTACAATCGGCGGCTTGCTGGCAACCAACCTCAACTCACCCCAACGCCTGCGTTATGGTGGGCTACGTGACCTCTTGATGGCGACGACAGTTGCCCTTGCCGATGGCCGCGTAATTCGTGCAGGCAGACCCGTGGTCAAGAATGTGGCAGGCTATGACCTGCCCAAGCTCTTTGTCGGCTCCCACGGCACACTGGGACTGATGACCGATATCACACTCAAACTGTCGCCGCTGCCGCGCGCACGGCGCACCCTGGCCTTGCCCGTGGCAGATCTACCACAAGGGTTGGCGTGGGCAGCGACAACCATACCCACCTGGCTGGTTCTGAGCAGCGCCATCTTGTGCAGCGGTGTTGATCTACCCGGCAAGGGTGATGCGCCCTATGCCTTGCTCTTTACGCTGGAAGGATTATCAGAGGATATTGCCGCCGAGGAAGCAGCCTTGCGTGAAGTGCTGACAGCCGCCGGTGCGCCACCCTTGATTGCACTGGATCAACGAACGGCAACCGAGCAATGGGTAACGTTCCTCAGCGCAGGAGGCGACCAAGCGACCACGGTACGCATCGGTCTGCCTCCCGGACGACTAGGCGAATATTGGAAACAATTACCTCCCGCCATTCAAGCGCAAGCTGCCTGGTGTGCCGATGTTGGCAACAATTTGCTCTATGCCCGCGCCGATCTCAATGAAGTGACAACAGAAAATTGGCTGGCAACGCTACGCAAGCCCGCCTTGGGACTAGGCGGTTACGCGGCGGTCATAGCCACACCCCACGCGGGTGTGGATCGCTGGGGCTACAGCCCAGACGCCATCGACCTCATGCGCGGCCTCAAAACGCGCTGGGACGCCAACCACATCCTCAATCCCGGCGACTTCATTGTATGTTAAAAAATGCAGGTTAAAACAAGGGCACGTAGTGAAATTTCCCATACGCTGCACTAGCATCCCTTTGCTCTCACCAAACCTCCAGCCACCCACCCTTCCTTGGAGTTTCCAGCTCCGAGGAAGGTCCTCCGACCCACGCTAATGCGCCCACTCGCCTGGATCGCACTAGCAATCGCCACTGCCCTCCTGGCACTGGTGACGCTACTCGCCATTTCCCCACCCTACGAAGGCTTGGCAACAGGGCTGCACCCCCAGCCGCTGCTCTTGCTCGCCCCACTACGCACCTATCTCTTTCGCAGCGCGCTCACCAACACAGCCTTGCTGCTGTTGACGGTTGCGCCCCTTTCCGTGCTACTCGGCTGGGGATGGGCAAAGCTAGGCATCCCCAAAGCGACACACCCCCTTCTGCTGCTTCCCCTCCTATTCCCCGGCGCACTGATTGGGCTGCTCTGGCAACCCATCTTTGCACCCTGGCTTGCCCTCGCCCAAGCCGAATTGTCCCTTACAATCACAGGCATGGTCATGCTCTGGCGCAGCGTTCCCACCGGGGCTTGGCTCTTTGCGCAAGAGAAGAATCCCTGGCGCAAAGCACTTGCCCTACCCGTCCTGTTCATCCTACTCGACGCCGGACTGATCCTTATCCTCACAGGTGGCGAACCCTATAATGCTGCCCACACTTGGAGCAGTTGGTCTGTGCAACAACTCTGGGTCAACCGTGCTTGGGGCTATGCCGCCAGCAGCGCAGGGGCATTGGCCTTCCTGGTCGCGCTGGTGAGCATCTTCGCAAGCCCACACACAGAAGCAGTACTCGCTGCACCACCCCCGCTTGTGCCAGCTCGTGCATATCCCAGCTTGCTCATCGCCCTTGCCTGGGTGCTGGGGCCATTCCTGCTATCCCTCGCCGCCTTCCTCGTAGCTCCAATTCAAGCTATGCACACCCTGCTGACCCTTGGTGGATTTAGCTGGTTGCTCAACGCTACGCTGATCTGGATTGGTGCAACAGCCTTATTGGTACTCGTGGCGAGATCTAGGGCATCCGTGCCTCTGAGTCGTTGGCTGCGTGCCTTCACCCTGGCGCTGCTACCCATCAGCACCGTCGCCCTTGCCTATCTCACCAACCAATGGCCTATCCTGGGCAATCGTTGGACGCTACTCCTGCTGACCACCCTCTTTGCCGCAGGACTGCTCGTGGGCAACACACGTATGCCTATGCCACCACGCCAACGTTGGCTGAGGGCGGCTGGCGGCACGCTGCTCGTGATGGCTCACACCTTCCCCCTGCACCTCGTGCTACAACTCCCTCCCGACGCCTGGACGCCCATGTTAGGCATTGTGTGGACGTTGAGTGGTTCGACAGAGTTCACAGCCACACAGGGTGCTGCACTACTGCTCTGTGGCACGGTGGCGTGGCTCGGTGGATGGGTGATCGACTCCAGTTTTAACGCTTCATGCAGCAAACAGCAAATAAAATTGGCGAATACTGTAGGGCAAATAGCAAGCTAGCCAACAAGCAGAATCATCTACTTGAAATATATTTATTTCTTGAATATCATCTACAAAACCGCATTATTCCTGCCATTACCATCCTGTTACTATCCCGTTCCAGATTTATCTCATCCCAAACTGATCTACATCCAGATCTCAAAGTAAACAGAACTTATAGAGGGGGTTGAATGTCGCCATTGATTTTAGCTATGGGGATTGTCGCAATTGTTTTAACGTTGGCGGCACTTACCTCGCGCGCAGTCGAGCGCGCCCCGATCTCATTTCCCATTATCTTCTTGGGCATTGGGCTCCTCTTGGGCAGCTATGGAGTTGTTGATATTGATCTGCATAGCCCCCTGCTGGAAGCAGTCGCCATGATTAGTCTGGCGCTTGTGCTCTTTCTCGATGCAGTCAATATTCAAATCGATGAACTCAAGCGCGAGTGGTATGTACCTGTGGCAACTTTAGGCCCCGGCACACTCTTGACCATCATCGGCGTCTCACTGGCGGCCTTTTATCTAATGGGGGTGACGCCACTGCAAGCGGTGTTTCTGGGCGCAGTTCTCTCTTCCACCGACCCTGTAGTCTTGCGTGACATTGTGCGGGATGTAAACGTTCCTCGCTCTGTGCGCCGCGCACTCAGCATTGAGGCGGGCATGAACGATCTGGTGGTGCTGCCCATTGTGCTTGTCCTCATTGCCTTGCTGACTGCCCAAAGCAACACCGCGTGGGATTGGGCCAATTTCCTGATTCGAATCCTTGTCTTAAGCCCCTTGATCGGCTTGGCAGTGGGTGGGCTGGGAGCCTACGCAATGGGCAAAGTGGATGCCAGCGTGGGCATTGGGCGTGAATATCAGGCGCTCTACGGCATCGGTCTTGTCCTTGCTTCCTTTGCTGCGGCACAGGCATTGGGTGGCGATGGCTTTCTTGCCGCCTTTTTTGGTGGGCTTGCCATCACCCTCTTTAACGTCACGCTCTGTGACTGTTTTCTGGAATATGGCGAAGTCACTGCCGAGATGATGATGTTGTTGGCATTTGTACTCTTTGGGGCGGTCTTGTCTGGACTCCTCACAACCGTGCCCTTAATCAGTGGGCTGGTGTTGGCAGTGGTTGCACTGTTGATTGTGCGCCCTGCAGCCTTTAGCCTTGTCCTGCTCCCCGCCAACATGAGCAACCTGGCGCGCGGCTTCATCGGCTGGTTTGGCCCGCGCGGGCTAAATTCGCTGCTGCTGGCACTCTTGGCAGTGCAAGCCCATGTTCCCGGGGCAGAGTACCTGCTGGCGATCACGGGCATGGTTGTGGTGGTCTCCGTCGTCCTCCACGGCACCAGTGCCACGCCGCTTTCAGCCTGGTATGGTCGCCGCGTTGCAGAGGCAGTTCCCACCCTGGCGGAAGAGCGCGAAGGAACCTTTGTCGGTCTCTTTGAAGAAGACCCGCAAGCCATTCCCCTCATCTCGACGGCAGAATTAGCCACGGCATTACAAAGCGAGCATCCGCCTGTGGTACTCGATGTGCGTTCTCGCGCCCGCTATGAGATTGTTGACACACAGATTCCCACAAGCATTCGCGTGCTACCCGACCAAATTGGTGACTGGACTGTCGATGCCTCCAAGGATGACCTGGTTGTGGTCTACTGCTCCTGCCCCGACGATGCCACAAGCTTGCGCGTCGCACGCCAACTGCTAGAGGCTGGCTTCAAAGCACGCGCCCTCCACGGTGGCTTCGATGCCTGGGCAGCCGAGTATCCACCCGAACCCAAAGGCACGCCCGCGCGACCCACTCCGATTGTTCCCATCGCCTTAGAAGCTTAGACACACCACAGCCACCCCTTGGGAGAGATGGCTGTGGTGTGTTGCCACCGCTTAACGCCCGGGCTACAATGCATGATGCTCAGTTGGGCACCACATTCTCAAAATCAATCCCTCTTTCCATTTTTGAATGGCGGCTACACCATGAAAAAACAACTTACCAATGGTCTTATTCTCCGTACCCTCAGCGAAGGAGTTGCCAGCGACAGTGAACAACTGCCGCAATTCTATGCGGATGTAAACACAGAAGGTGAGTCAGAGACGATTCAGAATGGCATTCGCACGTGGACGACTGATCTCATCCAGCAGCATCCCACCACAACGCATGATGATATTTTTGTGGTTGTTGATCCGGCACAGGATGATCGCATCGTCTCCGCCACCTTACTGATCCCGCAGACGTGGCGTTACGAGGAGATTCCCCTCTCTGTAGGCCGTCCAGAACTGGTTGGCACGCGACCAGAGTATCGAGGACAGGGATTGGTGCGTGCGCTCTTTGAAGCGGTGCATGAGCGCAGTGCCGCGCTGGGACACGAGTTGCAAGGGATCACAGGCATCCCCCACTTCTATCGGCAATTTGGGTACACGATGGCGGTTGATCTGGATGGAAATGCCACGCTCCCCCTAAGCGCTATCGCAGAAACCGCGCCGGACTATACGCCTGCGTTTACGCTGCGTTCGGCAACGGCAGACGACATTCCTCGCATCTCCACATGGCATCAATATATGGCGCGCCAACGTCTATTAGCCGATATGCGTTCTGAGGACGAGTGGCGTCACGAAATTTTGGGACGAAATGTGCATTCGTTCCCATACATGAACTTTCAGGTCATTGTTAATGCGGCAGGTGAGGGTGTGGGCTACTTGGAGATCAATGGGAGTCTCGAGCAGAAGAATGTTCTCTCAGTCATGTATTGTATGGGCTATGTGGTGGGCGATCAATCCTCCTACTTGGAAACTTTTAAAGACGTGATGAGTGGCGTCAAGCAGTGGGCACAAGAAAAATACGGTGCTGTTCCGGCACTGCTGCAATTTAATGCAGGTATTCACGAATCGCTAGAGCGCCTCATCGACAGCGCACGGGGCGGCAACATCCGACGCCGCCAGTATATGTGGTATCTACGCGTACCGGAGTTAATTCCCTTCCTACGCCACATCCAGCCTGTCTTAGAACGGCGCTTGGAAGACAGCGGGGCGCATCGCTATACAGGCGAACTCAAGATCGGCTTCTTTAATTTGACGGGGATCAGCCTCAAATTTGAGAAGGGGCGCATCACTGAAATTGCAGAGGTAAAGGGCAAGGATGGCTATGACATTTCCTTCCCGTGGAATCTATTCTCGAATGTACTCTTTGGTCATCACACGCATGAAGAGATCAATAAGATCCTGCCCGAAGTCTGGGCAAATACCAAAGGATCACTGCTGGTAGACATACTCTTCCCCAAGAAGAAGTCTTGGCTAAAAGGACTTTCTTAGAGGAATACTCGTCCAGACAAATCGATCCTACAATCTACCCAAGATACACGCAAGGACACATGTACCCAGGGCGACTTTCGGGTTATTCTATCTATGAAGTTGTTTCAAAAGCTGTCAGTAGTTCAATATGACAGTTTTCTAAGGAGATAGAAGGTTGAGGAGAAAAGATTATGACAAACCACAACCAAACCAGCAGCCTAGGCAACAATGTTAGCGATACCACCGGCAGTCACGATGTTCTCACTTTGATTCGTGAAGGCATGAGTGTTTATGACACCCGCAATGATCGCATTGGTACTGTAGACGAAGTTTACTTTGGTGCAGCCAGTGATGCGCAACAGGAGCTTGGCACAGGGCCTGCAACCGTTACGCCCTCAGACGCGCCACAAATGCGCGATGATTCTATTATCGACCGTTTTGCTGAGGTCTTCAGGGATGCCGACCTGCCAGATGAGGTACGCGAGAAACTGCTGCACAGTGGCTACATCCGTCTAGATTCAAGCGGCATCTTTACTAGGGATCGCTTTATCACGCCCGATCAGATCAGGGGTGTAGCAGATGACAAAGTACACCTTGCCATTACCCGCGACCATTTGCTTAAGCCAGAATAACGACTACATCTCAGCGCAATAAAAGCTGGAAGTAAAAATTTAGAAGTAAGCATAACGTAAGCACAAGTTTTCCCTTGTCCCACAGCGTGGTGGTGACAAGGGACACTTCTTTTGCAGAGTAATTTTGCAGAGTAACTACTTAAAATCAGGCTTTGAAACGAGCCCTTAACGCCAGCCCTCAAACGACTGGTAGGGATAGCGTTTGCACGCCTCCTCGTTCAGTTTCATGCCCAAGCCTGGGCCTTGGGGCAGCAGCAGACAGCCATCCTCAAAGCGTAAAGCTGGCTCAATCACCTCTGCTTGCAGCGCCTTATCTTCGTCTGACCCAATCGTTTCGAGAATGAGAAAATTTGGAATACTCGCCGCTAAATGGATTGCGGCACAAGTCGCCACCGGCCCATTGGGGTTGTGGGGAGCCATGGGGATGTATTCAGCCTCTGCCAGCGCCGCCATCTTCTTGGCTTGCATCAGTCCGCCACAATTGACGACATCGGGCTGTGCCACTGCTACGGCTTGTGGCCCGAAGAAGCGGCGTGCATCATAGATGGTTGACCAGCGTTCCCCAGCCGCAATCGGCACAGGCGAACGCGCTGCCACCTGTTTCAAGGCTTCCACATTCTCGGGCGGCACGGGTTCTTCGATGAAGAGCAAGTCATAATCTGCCAACGCCTCGCAAAAGCGAATCGCATTGGCGGGGCTAAAACGTCCATGACAATCGACCATCAAATGTACATCCGGCCCCACCGCTTCACGCGCCGCCGCAAAGAAGTCACGCATACGGCGAAAGAGACCTGCGGGTAGCAATTCCGTCTCTTTCAGACTGCGATCAAGTTCGCCCCACGTACCAGAATAGCCAAAGTTAGGGCGCTCATCCTGCCCATCCACCTTCACATTGCGTTGTGCACCATAGAAAAGCGGCAGAGTCACCTTGAGCGCACGATAGCCGCGCTGCACACATGCAAGCGCGTTGGTGGCAAATTCCTCTGGCGTTGCCCCTGCCGCGCAGTGGCAATAGACTGGCACACGATCACGCGTAGGGCCGCCCATCAACTTGTAAATCGGCACCCCCAAGCTCTGCCCCAAAATATCCCACAGTGCAATCTCCACGGCGCTAAGGGGCGTTGTCGCCATCGCACCGCCCACCCAAAATGAATCGCGGTACATCTTCTCCCAATGCTCTTCAATCAGCGTCGGATCCTTGCCAATCAAATAGCGTCCCAGCGCATGAATACCCGCTTCGACCATCTTCGAGCGCCGCTTCAAGACCGTCTCACCCAGCCCGGTAATCCCCTCATCGGTCTCAATCAGCACAAAGACACAATTCTTTGCGCCCAATGCCACCAGTTCTGTACGCAACCCCGTAATTTTCATGCCAACATCCCCTGACGTTGCATTAACTCTTTTCGATTTATGTTGATTCCCTCAGTCTAACATGCGCCTGATTCGATTCAAGAAAATTTGCCCAAGCATTTAAGAGACAGCCACATGCATGTGCACAACCAGTTCTGCGTTGCCAGAGAGAAATGGGCCGCACAACTAGCGGTGGATTGAGAAACTAGGGCATCTGAATTTGGGGGCAACTGTGACGATGGGGCTAAAATGCAAACAGGTTCGCTGAAAAATTGATCATGGGGAGATGTGAAAGTATGGCTTTGTTACAAGATCAACCAGTTATGTTGCCTGCTGCGGCACAGGCTCTTATCATTGCCCATGCACGCGAGGGCAAGCCAGAGGAGATCTGTGGTGTGTTGCGCGGCAAGAAATTGCAGGCGTTTGAAGCCATTCGTGGCGTCAACATTGCGTCTGAGCGTATTGAAAACTATGAAGTAGACCCGCAGACCCTGCTTCGCCAGTTTGACTTTGAAGATCAAGGCGAGGAGATGATGGGCATCTATCACTCCCACCCCGTCTCCGTCGCCTACCCCTCGGCGACAGACGCTTGGAATGCCCACTATCCCGATAGCATCTATTTCATCTGCTCACTAGAGTATGACGATGCACCCGTCATCCGCGCATTTCGCATGACCCCCCATTTTCTTGACTTGGAGTACGGTGTGTTGCGCACAAAGCTCAACTGTTATGAGACGCGACCTGGATTATGGGCCTATTATCAACGCCAAGGCGCACCCATTCCCCCATCATTAGCCGACACACCCGCAGTAAAACTATCAACTCCCTTCTATATCGTGATCCACATCGATCCAGATGGCGAGACTGAAGGACGTGCAGTTACCCTGGAGGAATATCCGATCGAAGTCACGGACTAGAGCTTCTATTTTGTGGAAATTGAACGGAAATTGAGCACTCGGTTTGTGGAAGGCTGATTACCAACGAATTGATCCCACCACGCTATACTTTCTATAGCGAATAATGCTTGTCACTCCCTTGACGCGTTGACAAAGCAAAAGGATGTCCGTATACTTCCACAGGGAAGTAATACTTTTAAGATTATCTGGCAAGAATATCTGGCAAAAGTCCCTGGCATTAGACAGGAAACATTCGATTTTATGCACTTCCAACTCTGCTGTTGTAGCTATATCAATACTTGCTTGTGTCGATAGCGGGAGCCGCTAGCATTGACGCTAGGTGCCCCGCGAACTTGAATAGGCAAGCGATGAGCTACGAAGTAAGTTTGGAAGCTACGAATCGCAGATGAGTTATCTGGTTTTGCACCCAATTTTTTAAGCAGTTTTTGCAAGCAACGTTGGGGCTGCACGCAGACACTCATTTGTTGCAAGTAGATTTCCATAGATTTGCGCCGAGTTCATCGTTTATGAACTCGGTTTTTTTGTGCCAAAAATCGATTCGAAGAGAAGCGGGTATGGGCAAATCAATTCACCCGCTTTACTTTACGAAGCAAGTACAAAATAAGTACATATCTAGCATAAACAAGGAGAAGTAAATTTCATGGCAACTGTGTTAGTACCCACTCCCCTACGCCGTCTGACGGGTGGGCAATCCAAGCTCGCCGTTGAGGGCGAGAACATTGGCGAACTTCTACGTGCTGTAGATTCCCAATATCCAGGTGTCGCCGAGAAAGTCTTTGACGGTGACGGCAATGTGAAGCGTTTTATCAATGTGTTCCTCAATGACGACGAAATCCGCACCCTGCAAGGGCTAGAGACACCCGTCGGCAGCAATGACCGTGTATCCATTGTTCCCGCTATGGCGGGAGGACGGGAATAGACCCCATGAGCCGGTTAAATCGGGATCAACTGGTCCAACTCGCCAAGAGTCAGATTGAAGAAATTAGCGCACAAGACCTCAAGCATTGGCTGGATGAGGGTGAGGAGGTCAAGGTCATTGATATTCGCGAGCGTGATGAATTTGTCCAAGGCCATCTGCCCGACGCCGCCTTCATCCCACGCGGCTTTTTGGAACTCCAAATCGAACAACATCAGAATGATCGTTCAAAGCCAGTCGTGGTCTATTGTGCCGGGGGTGTGCGTTCGGCATTGGCAGCCCGCAATCTGCAAGAGATGGGCTATGAACGTGTTATCTCCTTGCTCGGTGGCTTCAACGGCTGGAAGAATGCTGGCTTCAACTTCAAGATTCCATCTGTCCTCACCGAGGAACAGCGCATTCGCTATAGTCGCCACACATTGCTGAGTGAAGTAGGCGATGCAGGACAGATCAAGCTGCTGGAATCCAAAGTGCTGTTGATCGGTGCAGGTGGGCTGGGTAGCCCTGCGGCACTCTATTTGGCAGCGGCAGGCGTGGGCACGATTGGCATTGTCGATTTCGACACCGTGGATGCTTCCAACCTACAGCGCCAGATTTTGCATGGCATGAAGGATATAGGCCGTCCCAAGGTTGAGTCTGCTGCCGACCGGCTGCGCGACCTCAACCCCGATGTCAAGGTCATCCCCCACCGTGAGCCAATTTCCAGCTATAACGCGATGGAAATCATCAAGGGCTACGACATCGTGCTAAATGGTTCGGACAACTTCCCAACTCGCTATTTGGTCAACGATGCCTGCCAGTTCTTGAACAAGCCGCTGGTGGATGCCAGCATCTTTATGTTCGAAGGCCAAGTCACGGTCTACATGCCAGAGAACAACGCCTATGGATATGAAGCAGGCCCTTGCTACCGCTGTCTCTATCCAGACCCGCCCCCTCCTGGTGAAGTGCCAAGCTGCGCCGAAGCAGGTGTGCTTGGTGTGCTACCGGGGATTGTCGGTTCGATTCAGGCTGTGGAAGCTATCAAGCTCATCATTGGCACAGGCGACCCGCTGATTGGTCGCTTGCTCATGATTGACACGCTGGACATGAGCTTCCGCACGCTTAACATTCAGCGCGATGTAACCTGCCCAGTCTGTGGAGATCATCCCACAGTCACCGAGTTGATTGACTACGAGCAATTCTGTGGTCTGCCCTCGGTCAGCAAGAATCAGCAATCGTCTGAGTTAGAATTAGCTGCTGCGTAAATTGTAGTTTGCTTGTCACCCTATAGCCCTAAAAACAACCCCAAAAAAGTTATAAATGTAGGGGTATAGGGTGACAAGTTTCACTGGCTAGGAGTAGCCTAAACGTGCAAACATCAATTCTCACAAATACCCCCGTCATCACACGCTGGAACCACCACAACCAGCAAACAAGCCATCACCAATTGCTACAGACTGGTGACTTGTTGTCTCAAATCGGCAATACCCCCATGCTCGATTTAAGCCAATTTGCGCGTGGGCTAGGGGTATCACCCCATGTGGGTGTGTATGCCAAAGCAGAATGGGTCAACCCCAGCGGCTCGGTTAAGGCACGCGCGGCCCTGTGGATTGTGGAGGACGCCGAACGCACAGGTCAGCTACACCCTGGCAAAATTCTAATTGATTCCAGTTCGGGTAATACAGGCATTGCCTTTGCCCTCATCGGTGCAGTCAAGGGCTTTGAGGTGCATCTTGTCATGCCCGCCAACGTCAGCCCAGAACGCAAGGCATTAGCGCGGGCCTACGGCGCTACCCTGATTGAGTCTGACCCGCTGGAAGGCTCCGACGGTGCCATTCTGAAGGTACGTGAATTAGTGGCGGCTCACCCAGAACGCTATTTTTACGCCAACCAATACAACAATCCCGCCAACTGGCTAGCCCACTATGAGGGCACTGGCCCTGAGATTTGGCAACAAAGCCAGGGCAAAGTCACCCATTTTGTAACAGGGTTGGGGACGACTGGCACATTTGTTGGCACAGGGCGCTATTTAAAAGAACGCAATCCCGACATTCAATTGGTTGCGCTCCAGCCAAGCGATGAACTTTCTGTGATTGAGGGGCTAAAGTATTTACCCACAGCCATTACGCCCAAAATCTATGATCCATCGCTTGTGGATCGCCATTTGGGTATTGACACCGAAGAGACATGGGATATGACTCGTCGTCTCGCGCGCGAGGCCGGAATTTTTGCAGGCCTCAGCAGCGGAGCAGCCATGGTGGGGGCTATCCAAGTTGCCAGAGAGCTAGATGAGGGTGTAGTGGTTACACTGCTACCCGATGATGGCAACAAATACATCAGTTTGGGACTTTTTGACCGGGGCTAATTGCCCCGGTTGTTTTTTATGTAGAGTTTGTGTAGCAAGGTACAGCGTGCACACAGGTTCGGTGGGACGGCTGCCCCCTTGTTTTTTGGCCGCGCTGCGCTCTGATCGTATAATTATCTCATGGCCGAACTGACGCGCGAACAATTGCTTCAGGAGTTACAACGATCACAATCCCAGGTGGTCAAGCTCCTCG
>JBBQIG010000045.1:0-14978 GCA_038324715.1 Anaerolineae bacterium
AAAGTGCAATCCGTCAGCGTCAACCGCCCCACGTTGGGACAAGTCTTTCTCTCCCACACCGGCTACGCCCTGCGCGATCAGTAAACCAGGGCGACCTAACACCACCTCACAATTGGGCGTAACAACCAGGCATAGCACCAATCAAAAAACGGGGAGTGGTTTTGAAACCACTCCCCGTTTTAATTTACACTCAACCCAGCAACCGTTGCTTACGCACCATTGCCATTCAGATCATCCACACGCCCCAAAACTGCCACAACATTCTGCCCACCAAAGCCAAAGGCATTGACAATGGCATACTTAGCATCCACCGGCTGCGCCACATTGCCCACAATCGGAACGTCTATCTCTGGATCGGGCGTATAGTTCACTGTGGGAGGCATAACGCCCTCACGCAGTGCCATCACCGCAGCGACCGCAGATTGCGCTCCAGCCGCGCCCAAACCATGCCCGATCATGCTCTTAATGCTGGTGATCTTCATATCATAGACATGCTCATTAAAAGCCTTCTTGAGCGCCTTTGCCTCACCTGCATCGTTGAGCACTGTCCCCGTGCCATGCGCAAAGACCATACCAATATCCTGCGGATTTAACTTGGCACTCTTAACCGCACCTGTCAATGCTCGTGCAGCGCCATCGCCCGTTGGATCTGGAGCCGTAATGTGATAGGCGTCGCCAGTTAAGCGTCCACCCAACACCTCTGCATAAATCTTGGCCCCACGTCGCAACGCATGTTCCTCTGTCTCCAGAATCAGCGCACACGCGCCTTCGCCAGAAACAAAGCCATCACGATCCACCGAGAAAGGACGACAGGCATGCTCCGGGTCATCCGAGCGGCTGGATAGCGGCCCCATGCGCCCAAAGGCAGACATGGTCAAGACCGAAACCGCCGACTCTGCACCGCCAGCGATAATGACATCCGCCTCACCGCGCTGCAAGAAGTGGTAGCCCTCAATGATGGAGTAATGCCCGCTGGCACAAGCCGCAGTGCTGGTCATCACAGGCCCCCGCGCACCCGTCTCAATCGAGACCAAGCAGCTTACGGCATTTGCCATTGCCGCGGGCACAACAAACGGCCCCACCGAGCGCCAATTCTTTGCAGCCATCTCGTGCGCAGCAAACTCAATCTCGGTAATGCCACCACCACCCGTCGCCATCATCACACCCACATTGTCGCGGTTGCTTTCGTCGATGGTGAAGTCGGCATCATCCAGTGCTTGTTTCGACGCGGCAATCGCGAACTGCGTGGAACGAGCCGTTCGCCGCGTCAATTTGCGATCCATATAGTCACCCGGATCGAAGTTCTTCACTTCACAGGCGATGTTCCAAGGCATGTCGCCTGGATCAAACTGCGAGATCTTAGCCGCGCCAGATTTCCCAGCAACGAGACTGTTCCAAAAGGTCTCCACATCATTGCCAACCGGGGAAATTGCACCCATCCCAGTAATAAAGACCCGTGTCATGTTACCGCATTGCTCCTAACTCAGACTTTGGCAAGCTTTTGCCCTGTTCAGGATCAGATCATTCCCGCTGCCGGGTATCATCGGGGCAGTAAACAGGTTGGCCCGCTAGTACCAATAAATTTCAACGTTTCAGACTTTCAAAACAAGGTACATTTAGAATAAAAATTCAATTGCACAGATTTGATACGAGTTATAACACACAGTGCAATAAAAAGTAGTGACCAATCTGCTATTGAACGAACCGAGCAGCAAAAGTTTTCGCAGTCGGCTTCAAACAATAGATTCACTGTCACAGATTTGTCCCGACCCCTGCGATACTATCTATTGTTAGATAAGCTCGCAAATGCACTCGCAAATGCGTAAGTCTCCTATACGGTGGCTGTGGACCGCGAGCGCACAGTCGGTAAGCACACGATTATAGGGAAGGTAACCCGTAGCGTCAAACTTATAGGGGTAGCAATGACAAAGATAATTCTAAATAGGCGCGAATTGCCCCAAATTGTGAGTGCGTAGTGATTGTGCAGCGCGTATTGAGTCGTGATATATACAAGTTATGCATTACAACATTTTAAACATTGGACATTTAGTGTAACAGGGTCAGCCGCATTTATCACAGTATCTTCTATCACAGTCTCTTGTTCATGGTTGCAATACGCCGTGCAGGTTGACATCGGCTCCGGCTTCAGTGTATGGTTTCTCAAGCTATCTACTGTTTAAAGATTCTGTCAGCTATTTCTGGCAGCGTTTGTTATCGCTCGTGACGAGGTAAGATGTAAGAATGTCTTCGCTATTAGAATCACCGACCATTATCTCCGGCCCAACACTCAGCCGATTTAACCTAACAGCCGCGCATCTTGCATCGCTCCCACCTGAATTGCGTGATCAGGTGTTAGATTACCTGCAAGCATGGGCCACACCTGCCGAGCAGATTGCCGTCGTTCAGGTGCTGCGCGACACCCACGGCCCCCTGCTCTTTTTGCTAGATTATCATGCCCTGGCTGCGCTTGCACAAGGGGATGCGGATCAGGCATTGGAGATCATTGAGCGTCGCCAACGGCGTGGCACCACCATTGCCAGCCAAGCCATTGAAGCACGTGCGCTCTTAGTTGCAGGACATGCCACCCATGCGCTTGCTGTCGCCGATGACATCAGCCAAGCCTACCCGCGCCACTCTCTGGCTGTGCGTACCGCCGCAGCCATTTATACAGATCGAGGGCGTTTTGAACAAGCCCAGGCACTGATGGCTGCCTACCTCTTGCATCGTCCCCATGACCTAACCATGGAACTCGCCTTTGCCCAATTGGCACATAAAGCGAGTGAAGCGACACTAGCCGCCGATCATGTCCAACGTTTGGGCGCAGGCATACCAGCGGACATGAACGACCTAGATTTGCAGGAGTTGGCTGAACTGCACACAGTCCTGGGCAACGAACAAAGTGCGCTCGCGGTGCAGCTTGAGCTAGAACGCCGCCGCGCGCAGCAGAGTGAACAACTTACTGTCGCGCTTGCACCTTACGTTGAACAAGATCCCACCCAAGCCAACGATCTGGAAGAACTCTATCGCAAGCTCAACGGCCCCTCTGCTATTACAGTCTCGCGCGAAGAGAAGCGTAACGTCCAGCTTGAAGCTGCTCGCCATTTTGGTTTCACCCGCCTGCGTGAAGGTCAAACAGAGACCATTACGGCAATTCTGCGCCAAGAATCCATTTTGGCAGTCATGCCCACAGGTGCAGGCAAATCGCTCTGCTATCAACTGCCCGCGCTCGTTCTGCCCAAGCCAACCCTCGTCATCAGCCCACTCATTGCCTTGATGAAAGATCAAGTGGAAAGTTTGCCAGCCGCAGCACGCCGCCAAGCAACCTTCCTCAATAGCACCCTGACGGAGGCTGAACTCGCGGCCCGTCTGGAAGGTGTGGCGCGTGGCGACTACAAGCTCATCTACGCCGCACCCGAAAGATTGCGCCAGCTCCCCTTCTTACGCGCATTGCGAAACGCTGGGCTGGCGCTCTTTGTGGTCGATGAAGCCCACTGTGTCAGTTTGTGGGGCCATGATTTCCGCCCCGACTATCTCTTTATTCAAGAAGCGCGCCATGAACTTGGCGATCCACCTGCCCTCGCCATGACAGCAACCGCCCCACCGCGGGTGCGTGATGAAATTATTGACTATATCAGCGGCGCAAGTCGTCTTGGCATTCCCGACAAGGGCGTTAACTTGCAACGTCCACGCGTGATGGCGCTGGACATCTTCCGCAACAACCTTCACCTCTCCGCGCTCCACTTCCACAACGAAGAGGAGAAACTGGTGGCACTGCTTCAATTTGTCACCACCACTGAAGGCAGCGGCATTGTTTATGTCAACAGCCGGCACAAGGCCGAATCCTTAGCCTTTGCTTTGCGCGAGGCGGGTGTCGCCGCCGAGGCCTACCATGCTGGCATTGAGAATCGCGGTGCGGTTCAAGACCGCTTCATGTCCAACAAGACACGTGTTGTCATCGCCACTATCGCCTTCGGCATGGGGATTGACAAATCGGATATTCGTTTTATTGTCCATTTCCACCCATCGCGCAGCCTCGCCGCCTACTATCAGGAAGTGGGTCGTGCTGGTCGTGACAGCAAACCGAGCCAGGGCGTGCTTTTCTATAGCAACAACGACTGGTCCAACTTACGCCGCTGGGCCAAAGCCGACGAGTATAACGTTGACCTCCTTATACGCGTCCTAGCGGCTGTGGCAACCCAACTGGGCATTCATCCCGATGAAAAGAAAGATGATGAAAAGAAAGACCCAGAAGGAGCTCCCGAAAAAGGGCCACAGAAAGAGAACCAGGAAGAGCTAGAGACGCAAGAAGAAGCAAGCCTCATCAATACCGAGGCTGAAGAAATTCTTGCCAACGTCACACCCATTGTCGGCCCGGTAGACCTGCGCCGCCTTCAACAGGTGCTTGCCATTGACGAAACCACCTTACGCGTGGCAGTGAGTATGCTTGAACGATGCGAACTGCTTGTGCGTGGTTTTGACGTTCCCCAAGAACTCATCATCTCTTTGCCCAAACGTCTACCCGCCGCGGCCAAGCTCGACACCGAGTTTGCACGCTTGATGCGCGGTCTAGCACTTGGCACTGGACAGGATGCCTCGTTCAAGACTAGTGACGTTGCCGATTTCATGGGTTGGGAACTCGACACAACCGAATCCTTTCTGCTTGACTGGCAAGATGCAGGATTTCTCCAGGTCAAAAGCAGCCGCCGTGCCATGCTCATTCAGCTCATGCCGCGGCCCGATGATATGCGTGAACGGTTGGAGCGTATGTTGAGCCAATCGGCAGTTGTCGCCCAACGCCGCATTGATGATGTGGTGGGATATGCCACCACTGAAGATTGTCGTCACGGCTATATCAGCGCCCACTTTGGCAGCCCGCCCCGCAATCGCTGCACCGTTTGTGACAGTTGCACAGGCATCCGTCCCGATCTACCCCACGGCACTGAGTTGCTGCATGAGCTACCCGACGATGTCGATGTGGAGCCAATGATCATGGATTGCTTAATGAGCCTGCCTCGTCCTGTGGGACGTGGAGGGTTGGCGCGTATTTTGGTGGGCAGTTTACGAGCGCCCGTTACCCCCGATAAAGCGCGCCATCACGGGCGTCTTAAGGCGCTGGGTGAGAGTGCCATCATGGGCTTTATTGACGACCTGATTGCAGATAACCGGCTGCGCCAATATGAGCGCCAAGGCTACCCCGTGCTCGCGCCCACGCTGCGCGGTCGCACCGAAGCCGAAGCATGGCTGGCCGAGCATCCTGACTTCGCCCAGTTGGGCGATGCACCTCCCGTTGAAGAGGGTAGCGAAGGGGCTGGCACTGACGATCAAGTCGCGGCAGGGGATAAGTACACTGCGCTGCAAAAAGCCATTTGGCTTTGGCGAAGGCGCAGTGCAGAAGAACAGGGTCAGCCGCCCTACATGTTGATGAGCAACGAACTCATCCTGCGTATCACCGAGGTGCGTCCCCAAACGCTGGATGAATTGGCACAACTCCCTGGCATGGGCGCACAACGGTTGGAGCACTATGGGCCAACCTTAATCGATCTCATCCACCTCAACCCGGAGCAACCGGGCGACGCTGAATTATTGGCTACCCAACGCTCCGAGCCGCGCGCGGGTAGCTCCTATACCCCGGCTGCGCCAACCGTCACCCCACAGATAGAACGCCGTATCTACCTCAAACTTCAGGAGATGCGCCAGAAGATTGCAGTCGGTGATCGTTCCAAGCCCTATCATGTCGCCGCCAATACGCTGCTCAAAGCCATCTCACAAAGCGCGCCCACCGAACGTGCAGCATTAGAGCAGCTTCCCGGCTTTCGCACCAGCGGACTCACCGCCCACGCCGACCAGATTGTCGCAGTCATTCGCGATATTTGCGCTGCATAGACGCTGTCAGGAAATCATCACGCTGTTGTCAGCATCTTGTCGTTGCATGGCATGACGCGCACAGCTATAATAAGCTTACAAGGCAAGAGAAGATAAGAGCGTGAGATCATAAGCGACGCAGGCTTACCCTCACAAGCAAACTTTTACGTGACAACAAGTCGTACTTGACGAGCAATTGCTCGATAAACGCTCGCTACAACTCGAATAAACTCTATAGTATTCAAAGGGGAAAAAAATTATGGCAGCTTTACTCGACAAAGTTTCTACACTGATCTCTGCCAACCTGCACTACATGGTTGACCAGGCGCTTCAGAACAATAGCCCAGCAGTCATTGACCAATACATTCGCCAGGTTGAAGCCAATTTGGCAGATCTGGAAGATGCTGCGGCGGCTGTAGGTGGCGAAGTGAAGGGCATCCAACGCCGCTTGCATGAGCAAGAGCAAAAGGAGACCGAGATGGATCGAGCCATCGACGCCTTCTTGGTTGAAGGCAACGAGGCTGCTGCCGTGGCTGTCCAAAGCCGCTATAACAGCGCCAAGCGATTGGTTGAAGCCTACCAAGAGCAGTTGGATCGCCAAAGCGTAGAGTTCAAAAACTTGCTCGATGCCAAGGTCAAGCTCGAAGCCCGTTTGCTGACCATGAAGGCCGAGCGCGAAGAACTGACTGCCTTGCTCGAGCTTGCCAAGAGCAAAGAGACCACAGTCCGTGTCATCAAGGGGCTGAAAGATCTGACTGGCTCTGGCGATGCTGACATCAGCCGCATTGCCAACAGCATTCGCAGCCGCCTGGACAAAGCCTCCACTGCCAGCGAAATGCATTCAGCTAGCCTGGATGAGCAGATGGATCAGGTTCTAGAAAGAAGTGAATTGGATTCCCAACTGGCCGAGCGCAAGAGAAAACTTGGTCTGGGAGCCTAACAGCCCCACGTGCAACTGTTGCGCTCGCTCACAAAATCGCCTATCAAAGCGGTGAGCGAGCGCACCTTTTAAGCCCTCACATCCTGTGACGGCTCTCCATGTGCGCCAATCGGGCTGAGGCAAAACCCATTCTTGCCATACCCGTTGGCAGCAGCCACGTACACCGTGACGAAAAGCAAACAAGCATGAATCGTACCCGTACAATCTTTATTGCCATTCTATCCATTGCTGTCCTTATCATCGTTGTTTCACTGGTCTTCACCAACAACAACGGTAACAGTCCCAGCACAGCGCTTACGGTCGAACGTCCCGATGCGGTCAGTATACGCGTTCTGACGGCATTGCCGGTTGAGCCGTGGGTGCGTAGTGCAGCAGTGGAATTTAACGCAGGTGATTACGCCGTTGACGGCGTTCCTATCGAAGTCGAAATTGTCGCCATAGATGGTCTCACAGCCCTTGGGCGTTGGGATCGCAACGAGTATGGCGCGTTGGGTGCAGATGTAGACCCAGACGCGCTAACCGATGCCGAACAACAAGCCCTGGATGAATTCCCGACTGCCTGGATTCCCGACAGCCGCTACTTGGTGGAACTGGCAAACGCATCGTACAACGAGCGCTTGGGACGTGATGTCTTTCTCACCGATGGTGAGTACCGCGCCCGCCCGATTGCGATTAGCCTCTTTGCATGGGGACTCTATGCTTCCCGCGCCGAGGTGCTTGAAACTGAATTTGGCGAAATCGATTGGGAGAGCATTCACGATGCAGCCATTGCCCGTGGTGGTTGGCCTGAATTAGGCGGTCAAGCCGGGTGGGGTTACTTCAAGTTAGTTGTCCCCAATCCCAGCAGAAATGTTGGCGGCTTGGCAGCCATGATCTCTGCTGCTGGTGAGTTCTATGGACGCACCGACATTAGCGTCGAAGACGTAACCAATCCCGAATTTCAACAATGGCTCACGGAGCTTATGGGAGCAGTTACCGACTTCAGCAGCGCCAGTGCCTATACCGCTGAGGACTTTGCCCTCTTTGGCTATAGCGTGGGCGATGGTGGACAGCTTTTGGAAAGTGATCTACTGCAAAATATGCAGGGCATCCTGACCCGTTGGGAAGATCCGCTGCAAATCTACTATCCAGAATATGTCACCTGGTTCGACTTTCCTTTCACAGTCTGGGTTGGCCCCGAAACTAGTGCCATCCAAAAGAACGCCGCTCTAGAATTTCAGCGTTTCTTGCTGAGTGAGGGTCAACAACGGGCCGCATTGGTCTATGGTCTGCGACCAGCCAACGCCAACATTCCTGTGGATGCAGTCGAAGAGAGCCTCTTTGTGCGCTGGCAAGATCAGGGTGTGCAGCCGGTTGTGCCCCGCACCACAGCCATGCGCAGCCCCGACCGCGACGTTCTACTTTCCTTGCTCCGTTGGTTCGAGCTAAATGTGGCTCAGTGAGGCAAAACCCATGAGTCATGCACCTAGACGACGGTCACCTGCCGAACAAGCACGTCGCCGCCGCAACATCTGGATCGGAGCCGGTGCGCTCCTGGTCGCCATGATTATCTGCGTCGCATCCACCATCACCGGTGGCATGTGGGTCGTTGGGCTGTTGGGTGGCAACGATGACGATACACCAGCCAACACGCCCACCTGGACAACGGATAGCGCCGAGCTAACCATTGCCGTCTCCCCCGTCATGGCACCTGTCATGCAAGAGATGGCAAATGGCTTCAATAGCCTGGATCTGCGCACACCTGACAACAACAAAATGACTCTCTGGATTCTGCCTGTCGTGCCAGAGCAGATGGTGGAGGATGCACTAAGTCTCCCCACCTATCAAGCCATTTCGCCCGATAGCAGTCTATGGCTTGACCAGCTAGAGCAAGAGTGGGCCGCGCGCCAAACAGAGACCAGCAGCGAGACGCAGATTCCCATAGGTCAACGCCGCATTAGCACCCAAACGCGCTACGCAGTCAGCCCCATTGTCATTGCTGCCTGGGAACAGGTTGCGCGTGAACTCGGTTGGCCCGCGCGCCCCGTTGGCTGGCAAGAGATTCAGCAGAAAGCGACCGAAGACGCCAACTTCAAGTGGAATCACCCCGCAACCAACAACGCCAGTGGCCTTTTGGCAACTCTCGCTGAATTCTATGCAGGGGCAGGTCTCACACGCGGCCTCACCGTGGAAGCTGCAACCGATCAGGCAACACTGGATTATGTGCAAGCCGTGGAAGCCACTGTGCGTTTCTATGGTGAAGGCGAAGAAGTCATTACCCAACGGCTCGCCGAAGAAGGGCGCAGCTTCCTTGATGCCTTTGTCGCCCAAGAGCGAAGTGTCATCGACTGGAATAGCCGCAACCCGAACAATCAGTTGGTTGCCATCTATCCCGCCGAAGGGACACTTTGGACGGATCACCCCTTGGCCTTGCTTGAATTAGGCACACAGCCGCATGAATTGGCAGTGACAAACAATCAGCGACTCACCTATCAAGCCTTTGTTGACTTCTTGCTTTCTGCAAATAGCCAAGACCGCTTCTTGCAGTTGGGCTATCGACCCGCCGATTTGACACTAGAGTTGGATGCACCCGGTTCGCCCTTTGCCAATACGACAACAGTTGACTGGCGACAACCGCAAACAACGCTGCAGATGCCTTCCCCCAGTGTGATCCAAGTGGTGCGCAACGTTTGGTACTATACCAAGCGCCCAACCAACGTCTACTTGGTGGTGGACACAAGCGGCAGCATGGAAGGCAACAAAATTGTGACCGCCCGTGAAGCGCTCGCTGCTTTCACACAGCAAATTCAAGGTGATCGTGATCGCCTGGGTATTGTAGAATTTGGCAGTGGCACGAAAAATTTCCTCCCCCTGCGCGTCATGGATGAGGACAATCGCGACGATACACTTGATGTGATTGCAGACATGGATGCCTTTGGTGGCACGGCGCTTGTGGATGCTGTCTATGCCGCAGTCACTGACATTGCCGCCCAAGAGGATAGTGGAGCCATCAATGCCATTGTCGTCATGACCGATGGGCAGGAAAACGAGAGCTACTACCGGTTGAGGGATCTGGAGAATCTACTCGGCAGCATTGGCACTGCTCGCCCGGTCATCTTTACCATTGCCTTTGGCAATGATGCCGACGAGCCGCTCCTCTCAGAGATCGCGCGTATTGGGCAGGGTCAATTCCGCCGAGCCGATGAGACCGATATTGAGGAACTTTATCGTCTCATTTCAACGTATTTCTAGCATGTTGAATACTCTATTGCAGATAGCACACCCCAAAGATTGTCTCGCACGCATGCTTACTATCTACATGCACGCAGGTGCAGGGATTTGGGCGGACACAGGCGTTAAACCATGACGACCATACGTTCCGAGTTACAGCACAAGGCACAAAGCACGCTCATACAATATGCAATCTTCCGAGTGGAAAGCGCCCTCATCTTGGCGATAACCCTCGTGTTGACCTTTGTCTATCCACGCCCATTCTTCTGGTGGCCTCGCTTTGGCTGGTTATTGCTGGGGGTGGTAGCGCTGGGCGTTCTTATCTATTCCAGCTTGACCGATGCCGAAGCCAACGCCCAAATCCTGCTGAATGTCTTTCAAGAGCAATTCAACCCCCGCAATATTGCCGACAAGAATTTGCGAACCAAGGTAGAATCGGCCTTAGAATATCAGCGGCGTATCGAGGCCCAAGTTCGCCAGCAGTCGAACGGCCTCATCCGTGATCGGTTGGAAGATACGGCTGGGCAGATTACCGACTGGCTGAGTAACATTCACCAACTGGCCCTACGCTTAGATACTTATCGGCGTGATGATCTGCTGGAACGTGAGCGCGCCAGTCTGCCCAAGGAAATTGACCAGTTGCTTGCCCAACGCCGCACCGAGGGCAACCCCAGAGTGCAAGAGCAGTTGGACAATGTAATCGCGGGCAAGCGCAACCATTGGCAGTCACTGCGCGATCTCGATGCACGCATGAAACAGGCATCGCTCCAGCTCGATCAAAGCCTCACCGCGCTGGCGACTATTTACAGTCAGGTGCAACTCATTGACGCCCAAAGCATCGACAGTGGGCGTGCCGAACGGCTGCAAGCCGACATTCAAGAGCAAGTAGCCCGGCTCAACGACTTGGTGAGTAGCATCAACGATGTCTACAACATTAATACTAAAGGAATTGGTTGATTCGTGATGAGAAGGCGTCTGCTTCTAATCTCACTAACACTCCTGATGCTGCTGCTTGCAGCCTGTGGTCGCGGTAGCGGCGAGCCAGATCAGGGCGAGGTCTATGTCTATGTAGCTGTACCTCTCAGTGGTTTTCAAGCCAATGGCGGGCAGACCATCTTGGGAGGCGTGCGTCTGGCAGCCGAAGAGATCAACCGCAACGGTGGATTGCGCGGCTACAGAATTGTCGTGCGCCCGCTGGATGATGAATCCGACTCGGATGTTGCCGTTGCGCAGGTTGAAACCATTCGCGAGGCCATTAACCAGGGAGACCAGGTTATCGGTGTGATCGGCCATCTCAACAGTGGTCAAACGCTGGCAGCGATGCGTCTATACCAAGAGATGAATTTGGTCGTGATCACCCCGACTGCTTCCGAAGAGAGCTTGACCAACCAGGGTTACACAAATTTCTTTCGTGTCAATGCCAACGATGCCGTCCAAGCCTCTGTAGCAGCGGGCTTTCTCGTCAACGACCTGAAAGCCCGCAATGTTGCTGTCGTTCATAATGACACCGAATATGGACAAGGGTTGGCTGCATCCTTGATTAGAGAGCTAGAGACGCGTGGCGCAGTCATTGCTGTTAATCTGCAAGTCAGCGAAGGTCAATCTATCTACACAAATGAAATTGCACGCCTCAGTGAAGCGCAACCGGATGCCATCTATTACGCTGGCTACGAAATTGAAGCCCCCTATCTCCGTGCAGCCCTGGTTGAGTCAAGAATGACGCAACCCTTCCTTGCCAGTGACGGTGCATTTCTGGCGGCGACCATTGATGAATCGGCAGGCACAGCCGATGGCATGTACGTCAGCGCCTTTGCCCCCAGCCCACGCAATGTGGCGGATGCACAGTGGTTTGAAGCCTATCAAGCTGTAGAGTATCGCAACCCTGATACCTATTCAGTCAACGGCTATGCTGCCATGCAAGCACTAGCCGCAGCGGTGAACGAAGCCGATTCCTTTGAACGTGATGACGTCAGCGCAGCCCTGCGCAACAACTCCGTTGACACGATCCTGGGCGATCTCAGCTTTGAAGACGATGGTGATCTCGTAAACCCACAAATCTGGATTTACCAAGTGCAAAACGAAGAGTTTGCCCAAGTCAAATAGAATAGCAAACTGAAGAATTAAAAGACCGAGGCGATTCATTATGCTTCGGTCTTTCTTTTTGTTGGGACACAACTGCAAAAACCAAGGAGGAATAAATATGCGACTAGAGCCAGGAAGCACGATACTTTTTCAGGGCGATTCAATCACCGACACCGGGCGCAACCGCGACATCACCCAAGCCAACCACGGGCAAGCCCTTGGTCATGGCTATTGCAACCAGATTGCCTCAACCTTGCTGCGCCGCCATCCGACTCGGAATCTCCAATTTTACAATCGCGGCATTAGTGGCAATCGCGTCGTGGATCTCTACGCACGTTGGAGAAGCGATGCCATTAACCTGAGACCAAACATGATCAGCATCTTAATTGGCGTCAATGATACCTGGCATCACTTTGGCTCCAATAATGGCGTGGAGGTAGACCGCTATGCACAGGTCTACAGAATGTTGCTGGAATATACGCGCAAGGAGTTGCCATCAACGCATCTCGTCCTTTGCGAACCTTTTGTGTTGCCCTGCGGCGTTGTTCGCAGCGAATGGCAAGAGGAGATGTCTCAGCGTCAACAGATCGTCCAAACGTTGGCAGCAGACTTTGGGGCAGACTTCGTGCCATTTCAAACACAGTTCGACCAAGTTTCAGAAACGCCTGCACCAGAATACTGGCTTGCCGACGGTGTTCATCCCACACCCACTGGGCATCGGCTCATGGCAGAAAGTTGGATGGAAACCGTCCTTGGCAACACGCTAGTCAGTGACTAAAGCTTTAACATCGTAACTACTTGCGCGGTTACGCACCCTGTGCCACTCGGTAATGCACTTCACTCAACTCACGCAAGCGCGCCGCAGCCTGTTCTGGCGTAATATCGCGTTGGGGGTTGGCAAGCAATTCATAGCCCACCATAAACTTCCGAACTGTGGCAGAGCGCAACAAAGGCGGATAGAAATGGGCATGAAGTTGCCAATGGGGGTACTCGCCTCCATCGGTCGGTGCGCCATGCCACCCCATTGAGTAGGGAAAACTGGTTTCAAAGAGATTGTCGTACTTAGTCAGTAGGCGCTGCAAAATGTCTGCCAGCGTATTGCGTTCAATATCAGTAATCTGAGGCAACGTCGTCACATGGCGACGCGGCAACAAGAGCAATTCATAGGGCCATACGCCCCAAAAGGGTGTTACCGCCACCCACGCTTCATTTTCGACCACCACCCGCTCGCCAGCCGCAATCTCCGTCGCCAGATAATCGACCAGCAGTGGACTCTCCTTCTCTGCATAGTAAGTTGCCTGATGCTCATCTTCCAGCGCGGGCAACAGCGGCACGCGATGATTTGCCCACAACTGCCCATGCGGATGCGGGTTGGAGGAACCCATCATCTCGCCCTTATTCTCAAAAAGCTGCACATAAGCAATGTCGTCGCGACTGCCCAGTTCGGTCACTTGGCTACACCAGACATCCACCACCTGACGAATATCCGCCACGCGCATCTCTGGCAAGGTCAGATCATGACGCGGGCTAAAGCACATCACGCGGCAAATCCCCGTCTCCGCCTGAACTCGAAAAAAGGAATCTTTGCCCAACTCGGCGTGAGGCCCTTGCGGCAGCAGCGCAGCAAAGTCATTATCAAAGACATAAGTGCTGGTGTAATTAGGCGTGATCTCTCCCCCTACACGTGCATTGCCAGGACATAGATAGCAAGTGGGATCATAATGCAGCCGCACCTCCGGCGAGCGTTTTTCCACTTGACCCAGCCACGGACGCTTGGTGCGATGGGGCGACACCAATATCCATTCGCCCGTTAGCGGATTGTACCGCCGGTGCGAATGTTCTGTAGGAATAAATTCATCACTCACGCAACAACCCCTTCATCAGCCTTTGCCGCAATCTCTGCCAGCGCAATTGCACCCAACACCCCCGACCGCCCCGGCAACGCTGGTGGCACAATGTACTCATGGATGTCAGTCGTAATCTCTGTGCGTTGAAGATAGTGATTGAGCAGAGCTTGCACTTTCTTACGCAGCATGGGGAAAAGATGGCTCTGACTCATCACGCCACCGCCCATGATGATCCGCTGTGGGGATAGGGTACAAATGATATTGACAAGACCCAGCGCCAGATAATGCGCTTCCAAATCCCAAGCTGGATGATCCAGCGGCAGTTGCTCGGCGCGCTTTTGCCAGCGCCCTTCAAGGGCAGGACCTGCCGCCAACCCTTCCCAGCAATCGCCGTGGTACGGGCAATAGCCTTCATAGGGGTCAGCCCGCCAATCATGGGGAATTAAAATGTGTCCCATTTCTGGGTGCATCATGCCGTGCATCAATTGCCCATTCACCATGCCACCACCCCCCAACCCAGTACCAACGGTGAGATAGACAAACGTGTCCAGCCCCTGTGCAGCTCCCCAATGGTATTCACCAAGTGCCGCACCGTTAACATCTGTGTCAAAGCCCGCGGGAACGCCCAACGCATCGCGGATTGGCCCTAGAAAATCAGTATGCGCCCAACCTGCTTTTGGTGTTGTCGTAATATACCCAAACTTTGGCGAAAGTGGGTCGGGATCAACAGGCCCAAAGGAAGCAATTCCCACCCCAGCAAGTGGCGCGCTCTGACTATGAGAGCGAAAAAAAGCTATCGCCTCACCAATCGTTGCCTCTGGGGTTGTGGTGGGAAAGCTTGTCTCTGCCACAATGTTATCTGGGCCTGTGCCAATTGCACAGACAAATTTTGTACCACCGCCCTCAATCCCCCCATAGTAGCTCATACGCAGCGCCTCATTCCCATCTTCCTCTGATTCCGGTAAGCACAGTTTCTGTGCCAATCGTTTTATGAAAGCTACAAAGCACTCTACAAATTTCTCAATCCAAGCCAGAGA
>JBBQIG010000046.1:0-14721 GCA_038324715.1 Anaerolineae bacterium
CGTCAATGAAACATCATATCCCTCCAATGTGCCATCACCATCCATTGAGGTCAACAAGATTTCTCCAGCGCCATACCGTTCAGCTTCTTTGGCCCATTCTACAGCATCCAACCCAGTATTGCTCCGCCCCCCACTCACATACACATCCCAACCCGCACCACGCGCAGCAAGATCTTCACCCCTACGCTGTCGGGCATCAATCGCCACAACAATACACTGGCTACCAAACCGTTGGGCAGCATCACGTATCAACTGTGGACTAAGCACAGCCGCAGAATTAATACTGACCTTGTCCGCACCCGCCAGCAAAATGGCACGCATATCATCGACAGTCCGAATCCCCCCACCCACAGTAAAAGGAATAAAAACCGTATCAGCCACACGGCGCACCATGTCAATCATAATATCGCGTGCTTCATGCGTTGCTGTAATGTCCAAGAAGACAAGTTCATCTGCGCCCTCTTGATCATAAACTTGAGCCTGTTCTACAGGGTCACCAGCATCCACCAAATCGACAAAGTTGACGCCCTTCACAACCCGACCATCTTTCACATCTAAACACGGAATAATCCGCTTAGCAAGCATAAATCGTCCTTGTTATGGCGTCTACAGAATAGAGTAACCGCAAGATAACCGCGACAAAACAATGTACTGCAAAAAGTGATAGTAGAGAAGGCAGCTTAGGGCTGAGGAAGCCCCTGCAAGAACCCAATTGCTGCATCTAGGGCAGGTAGTTGCTCCGGCCCGGTCTCCGTCAAGAGTTCCCAAGCCTCATGCGCATCCACCCACCGCTCTTCACAATGGTTCTCATCACCCAATGAGACCTCGCCCGAATCCACTTCAGCCAAGTAATAGACAACCGTGCGCTCAATTACATAGTTGCGGATGGTCGATATATAGTGAAGTTCAACTCGGCAATCTTCATGGAGTTTCTGAATCGACAATCCAGTCTCCTCCTGAAACTCGCGCCAGGCACAGGCAACATCACTCTCAGCAGCTTCAACGCCACCCCTCGGAAATTGCCACTGTTCAAAGAAGAGATTAAAAAGCAGCAAAAATTCTGGTCCGTTTTTGCCGCGTCTATAGGGCACAATGCCAGCACTTCGACGGCGCAGGGGTTCGTGCCCAAGATCTATGGCGCTTCGCAATTCCACATTACCGGCGTATAGTGCCGCATCAACAATTACGCCATTAATATTGTAATGTTCATGCGCCTTGAGTCGTTCAATATCCGCAATACCTGAAATATCCCCACTTGCAATTACATTCAGTCCTGTAATATCTCCCAAGCGTGCCGTGGCATCCACATTTATACCAGCAGGTGTGCCATTGCGACGGATACCAGCAATATCAGTATAGACAACTGTGCGAACACCCAGGGCATGCACCTGATGGCCCAATTCCACCATATGGATGTGGCTCGCCTTCGGCAAACCATCAATCGCAACGATGCCATCGTGTGCATCAATACCCACCAAAATCCGCTCCGCACCCCAACGCTCAACAGCTTCCGAAACCAAACGCGGTTTTTCAACGGCTACTGAGCCCAGCACCACCCGGACAGCGCCCAATTCTAGGGCCAACTGAATATCATCCATTGTGCGCAGACCGCCAGTAAATTGAATGGGGACTTCAACACTACGCCGAATTTCTAAAAGGCGTTGAAGATTGATGGGAAGCCCATGCCCAGAGCGCTTCTCAACTTCCTTCTTGAGAGACATAGGATTGTCTGGAAGGAAGTCACTATCAGACCAGTCATGAAGTGCGGCTAGTTGGTCTTTTGTTGCCCCCAACGGCCCGTCCAAGTTCTTCACATGCAACCACTCAGCGCCGTGACTTGCCCAATGTCGTGCCATCTGAGCAGGATCCTCACTAAAAACCGTTTCCGCCTTGGCATCTCCTTGATGCAAGCGCACGCAGCGCCCATGAAGAAGATCAATCGCCGGATATATAATCATCTCCTGCTAACCATATCAGCCATCCCGGCAGCCCTGAAAAATTAAATGCCATAACCGGTTCATCAGCGCCTCTGCGCTCAAAAGTCACAGCAACCTTACCATAACTAGATTCACCCATACGTAACATCTATCCCCGTGTATCCCTTTATATCCGTGTATACCCCGCGTGTATCCACAGAAAAGTCCGAAGAAAAGTCCGAAATCATCTAATCTACACAGCAAAGAAATTTGTCTCTGCTACCGCAGCTACCGCACAGAGTCGGAATCTTGAATAAAGTCTTCAAGAAGGGTCGGGGGAGCTAGCGAAGCAAGCGCATAGGATCCAAAGGCAAGCCGCTGCCACTCGACAAGGGTAACATGCGAACGCCCCATTAGCTTTGCACGCAACAAACTCAGGCAAATGCCATGCCCAACAAGTGCAATCGTCTCACCGGCAAAACGACTTTGGAGATCTGCAACACACTCTAGGACACGACGAATCGCACTATCCGCTGCTTCCCAGCCTGCCACGCTTTGGCTAGGATGAGCAAAGACTTCGGCAACTTGAGCCGCATAGTCCACATGCCAGCCACAACGTCGCAATTCATCCAAACGGCAGTCCACCCAAACAGGCAAATGGCGCGCAGCAACCACATCGGCTATAGTAAGCCATGTCTTTGGCTCGGAGCTAACAATCACCCGATCGATATTTGCCCAGAAGGGCGCATTTGCCAACGCCGCTGCCTGTTCAACTCCGCGCGCCGAAAGTCGCCAAGCATCTACCGCCACATCGCGCATCTGCTCTGTGTGAGCGTGGGTAATCAGCACAATTTGCATAAGAAGCACAAAAAGTACGCTACGGCTAGGGTCTGAACTGTTGGGGGCTAACTGGCGACGCCAGAGGCCCCAGAGGTGAAGGATCAATCACCGCAATCGGCTACCTAGGCAGATGCGCCAGCACCCACCTTTGCTGTCACAACCATACGCATAAAATTAGCCAAGATACGCAGACCGACCGTGTGGCTCTTTTCAGGATGAGGCTGTATACCCCAAGCATTCTTGTAGCGCACAATGCTCGCATAATCCACCCCATAATCTGTAGAAGCAAGGGTCGCATCGGGAAGGTCGGGCTGACAGTAATAGCTGTGGGCAAAATAGGCATATGCGCCATCGGGGACGCCTTCAAGCAAATCATCGGAGCGATGTTGATGCAACTGGTTCCATCCGATTTGGGGAACGCGCAATGCACGTCCATCATGCGAGGAATCGTTCATTTTGTCAGAAAAGCGCACTACCTGACCAGGGATAATGTGAAGCCCTTCATGTTGCCCCATTTCCTCACTTTGGTCAAACAAAAGCTGCATTCCCACACATATACCCAACACAGGCAGACCTGCCTCAACCGCATCCAGCAAAGGCCGATCCAACTGTTGGGCGCGCAGGTTATTAACACTGTCGCCAAAAGCTCCTTGTCCAGGCAAGACCACCGCTCGCCAACGCGTCAAATCGGTAGGGTGGTCAACAATATCGACTGGAATCCCCAAGGGTACGGCAACTGTTTCAAATGCTTTATAAACGCTGCGTAAGTTGCCAACGCCGTAGTCTAAGATTGCTATCATGATCTTATCATTTCGCCACAATTCCAAAATTGCGAACAAATGCAGGGGGGAATCTCTTCTGGGCAGTCAGTGTCGTTAACTCACGGATACGCAGTTCGGCTTGTTCCTCAGCAACGGGCGGCAGGCTGCCCATAGCAGAGGCTTCGTCAAAGGCATTTTCACCCAAAACAGTCACACGCCCTTGTTCGCTAATCCAAAGAGCCAAACCATACCAATCTGTTGTCAATTGACCCGAACTGTATTCAATTGGCCCACAGATCGGCGCATAGAACCCAAGAATACGCCCAAGCGGCGAAAAATACTTTTCCACAATCCACCCTTCGCGCCGAAACCAGAATCTCGCCCACACCACACCAGACTGTGCGATCACAGGAGCGCGCAAACTACTATCCACGACCGCAAGCGGGCTAATCTCTGGCCCACAAGTAGCGCGTTCAACCAAAACATCGGTCAGCCACTCGGCGCGGTAATCGCCCATGAAAGACTCATGCTGCCATGCCCCGCTCTCGATACGCTCTAGTTTTCCCATCCCCTAACCGATGTATCTACTAAGGAGTATCTGCCAAAAGCAAATACTCAATCTCAATACTTCCTAACGATTGACCGGTAGGCAAGTGGCTCACGGAACTGAATCAACTGTCGATCCTCGCGCACACTGCGTACCGCATCCAAATCAATTGTTGCCACAGCATAGCCCTCAATCGGCTCATCCAGCACAGTATAAAGCTCAGCAGACGGCCCCACCAGCAGACTATCGCCGCTGAACCGTCGCGTCGGTTCTTCGCCAACTCGATTTGCCGCGGCCATAAAAATAGAGTTCTCACAAGCACGGCTGATAAGATGGGCACGCCAAGATTCCTTGGCCGATTCTTCCCAATTGGCACTTACCACCACCAACTCCGCACCTTCCAGAGTCAAACTGCGTGTCGATTCAGGAAAGGCCAAATCAACGCCCACAATCATGCCAAACCGTCCCCACTCGGCCTCCACAGTGACAAATCGAAAGCCGTTACGATAAACCTGGCGCTCTTCGCCCAGCAGATGCACCTTGCGATATTCAGCAACGACACTTCCCTCGGGACCCACACAAACCACACCATTATAGAGAATACTCTCGACCTTCTCCTTGATCACCAGACCAAAGACAATATGCGTGTTGAAATCATTGGCACGCTTGGCAAGATAATTGGTTGCATGGCCCGGAATGCGTTCTGCCACATCCGTCGCCCGGATGCCCAATTCGCTACCCGTATAGCTCAATTCGGGAAAGACAATCAGGTCTGTTCGTTGTTCGCTACAAATTCGCTCCACAAAGTCGCCCATTTTGCGCAGATTGTCCTCGGTGCTCGCAAGCACGGGATCCATCTGCACCAAGGCTACAGTTATCTCACGGGGCATGAACGCTCTCCTGTGGTACTATCCGCTGTTGCTAAAAATCATTGTAGAATCATATAGGCAAGACTGCTTGCCAGTATAGCATAGCGACAAAGATTCACCATTTATCCTTCTATGCGTTACAATGTTTCTACGCTTTGTTATAAACGTTATAAACAGTGGCTAAATGCGCTTTTTATCTGTGCTTAGCTCAATACTAACTACCGTTCACTTCCTATAAGAAAAAAACATGACTAAGATTTCTATCTGGTTTCAGCGCGTTGGATTAGTTCTGTTGGTTGCAGCCGTTGTCATTGGTCTTGATCAATGGACAAAAACATGGGTTCGCGCCACCATCCCCAAATTAACCTATGTTGTACCCATCGACCAATTAGGCGAATATTTTGTCTTTGAACATGTTGACAACTATGGCGCAGCCTTTGGCATTCTGCAAAACTATGGCAGCGTCTTTATCATCATCGCCGCAATTGTGACGGTAGCTATCCTCTACTATGCGGGAACCTTGGCTTCAGATCAGCGCTTCTTGCGCTTCCTCCTCGGACTCCAGTTAGGTGGGGCGCTCGGCAATGTAGTAGATCGGCTCTATCAGGGCTATGTGACAGACTTTGTCCGCGTGGGAATTCCCGGTGTCTACTATTGGCCTAACTTCAATATTGCCGACAGTGCCATCGTCTGTGGTGTGATTGCCCTCGCTATCTATATCTTTGCCGAAGACATCCGTATACAGCGCGCTCAACGCAACCTGCAAAGTCAAGAGCGAAGCTCGGCAGAGCAGCACTCGGTACCGACGCACGACGCCTAAGGAGCTGACCAAGTCCCGAGGTATTTGGCTTGACCAGTTTCTCCGCGCCTTTCAGTGCCAAACACGCTATGACGACAAGCACGACCTTTATTGTAGACAAAGAAATAGGAAACGAGGTAGGTATAGATGGCGCAACATCTCGCCTAGATCGCTGGCTTACACGTCAACTACCAGAGCACAGCCGCAATGTCATCCAACGCTGGATCAAGGAAGGTAATGTAGCGGTCAATGATGCCCCTGGCCGCGCCAACCAGCGCCTTGTTCCAGGAGATCGCATCGAATTGCGTGTGCCCGAAGTTCCACGCCTAACAGCCCTCATGCCAGAAGCAATCCCTCTGGTCATCCTCTATGAAGATCAAGATATTATTGTAGTAGATAAACCAGCGGGTCTCGTTGTGCATCCTGCACCAGGGCACGCAGGGGGTACATTGGTCAACGCAATTCTTTACCATGCCCCCGACCTCACCGGCATTGGCGGCGAAGTGCGTCCAGGCATCGTCCATCGTTTAGACAAAGACACCTCTGGAATCATCGTCGTTGCAAAACACGGAGCGGCCCTGCGTAATCTCCAAGCCCAATTCAAGAACCGCAAGGTGGAAAAACATTATATTGCGCTAGTAGAGGGGAAATTCGAGGAAGATCAAGGGCGCATTGTTGCGCCAATTGGCCGCGACCCACGCGACCGCAAACGTCAAGCGGTAATTCCGGATGAGCACTCAGGCATCCTGCGTTCCCGTCCTGCCACCACGGAATATAAAGTGCTAGCTCGCTATTCAGTTCCACTAAACAACGACTTAGGACGAGGAAGCTTCACCTTACTTCAAGCGCATCCAATCACGGGACGCACCCACCAAATTCGCGTTCACTTCGCCTGGAAAGGTCATCCCATCGTTGGCGATCCCATCTATGGCCTGCGCCGCCAACGGCTATCCGCACCAAGACTCTTGCTGCATGCAGCAAGTTTAGCATTCACACTACCCAGCACAGGCGAGTGGGTTAAGTTCAGCGCACCACTACCCAGTGAACTTCAGAAGGTCGTGGATACGCTTGAACTTGCCAGTCATCCATAAGTGCTACCGCCTTACACTGCGTACGCGACTGCTGATGGTTCCAACAGAACGCTCGCGGTCCGGACGCCGGTCTTGATGTAACGTTGTAGCAGAATTTCCCGCCGCGGCCACAATTTCTACACCATGGGAGATTTCAATCGTAACAGCCAGCATAGTTGCCAGACTAAGCACAACAATTCCACGAAGGAAAAGGCTCTTTAACTGCTCAAACTTTGCTCTGTGAAGGCTACTATTACCCATCTCTCAAATTCCTATCGTGGCGGCAATGGTTGACCTTTGCTAACTCATAACAATCTCAAAGGCGTTCTTCACCTACCTTACAACAGACCCAAGTCCCTGAATAGAGACATTTGACGGTGTTGTACTTGCCCTTATTACCTAAACTACAAATTGACAGCTACTGTCCGTCACTCCTTGTTAGCACCTTGTCAAGTCTGCAAATCTCCGATACGATCATCGCTATCAGCAAATTCGCCCAGATGCAGCCACACGGGTGCACCTCTAATCCATATAATTATCGAGAGAAGCCATGCAACTGACACCCTTCTGGACAGACGATTACCCGCGCCCCGATGAATTGCCAAAAATGCCACAGCCGGAACAGGTGGATGTTGCCATTATTGGCAGCGGCTACACAGGTCTCCATGCCGCCCATGTCCTAGCCATGCAGGGAACGAGCGTTGCCGTTCTGGAATCACAGAGTGTGGGATGGGGAGCAAGTAGCCGTAATGGAGGCATGGTGAATCCCGGGCTAAAACTTGCTGCACCAGAATTATTTCACCGCTATGGGGCAAAGCAGGGAGAACATCTGTGGAGATGGTCGCTAGATGCTATTGACTTTGTAGAGCATTTTGTCCAATCAACAGGAATCGAATGCGATTTTTCTCGCTCTGGACAAGTCGTGCTTGCCTATAAACCTACCCACTTTACAGCGCTCCGCAAGGAAGCTGAGTGGCACCTAACTCATCTGAACGATGCAATTCCGCAAATTGTGGGGCCTGCCGAATTATCAGGCGAGATCGGAACACCAGGCTACTACGGTGGGCTTCAAGATCAGCGTGCTGCCGCTTTGCATCCGGCCAAATATATTTATGGCCTTGCTCGTGTCGCAACCCAGGCAGGTGCCCAAATCGTCGAGCAAGCACCAGTTAGCTCCGTACGGCGCACCACTGATCGTTATGAACTCTCCACACCTCACGGCATACTGACCGCACATTCTGTCTTACTCGCCACCAATGGCTACACGAATAATTTGATACCAGAAGCACGGCGCGGCATTTTCCCAGGAGGTAGCTATATCATCACCACGGAGCCGCTTTCTCTAGAATTGCAACAGAGCGTCACGCCTCGCCAGCGCATGTTCTATGACACCAAGCACTTTCTAAACTACTTCCGGCTCACGCCAGATGGCAGAATGCTCTTTGGGGGACGCCACAACCTCTCCGCCGATCTCCCGCTCGAACAGAGTGCGGAAGAACTCCGCAAGCGTATGGTAGAAGTCTTTCCCCAATTGTCCAACGCTGCCATCACCCATTCCTGGACTGGCAAGCTAGGCCTCACCTTCAATCTGATGCCACATGCAGGCCAACTTCAAGATGGGCCTGCTCCTGGACTCTTCTATGCCTACGGCTATGGTGGGCATGGTGTTGCCGTTGCCAGCTACCTGGGTCACATGATGGGCAACCTGATTTCCGGTAAATTTGTTGATAATCCAATCCTAGACCTTGCCCATCCTCGCTATTTCTTTACACCCTACGAGAAGCTCTACTTGCCCTTGGTTTCAAGCTGGTTTCGCTTTCTCGATCGCATCAGCTAGCCGCATCAGCTAGCCGATCGCTACCGACGACTTGCAGGGAAGCTATCTCCAACCATTGTTCCTCGGTCGAAAGAACGCCATGCTGCATTCGTCCTTGAGGCGTAGCAACCATATATTGATTGTCAATCCACGCCACAAAACCCAACCAACCCCGCGGCGAGTGACGTGTGTTCAGGACGGTTTCGCCATCAATTTCAAAATGCACACCTCGGTCGTCCCACAAGAATCCGTACTCATGCCAGGAATCAGTATCAATCGGCAGCAATGTCTCATCAACCTTGAGGACACGTTGCGCCAAAGGCCAAAGCTTTCGATAAAGCCACCCCCACCGAAATGCCAGCATGCCGAGAGGTGCAAAGGGCAAGAGCAACATCGCTAATGGGCGACTTGCATCTAGGGTCGCAGCCTTCCAGCCAAAGCCAGGCACACCGCGAGCCAACGGCATATCCGAGGGTCTAGAAGCAAAGAAAAACCAAACCGTTTGTGGCATACGCAATTTCGGCAATTTCTCGTTCTGCTTGGTCATGCCAAATGGATCATTCCAGAAGCCAAAGCCTGCCGTTCCCCGCAATTCAGATGACGAATGCGAAAAACGAGCCCGCACATTCACGCGCACAGGTGGACGCCAGCGCATAACCCCATCCATGTGATAATCATCCAATTGCGCATTACTATACCCAAACGCGTCTTGCCCGCCACCGAGAGGCGCTCCCACAGATAAGCGCACAACGGCTTCATTCACCTCCACGGCACCCGTTCCCACTTGATAGAGATAAGGCGCAAGCTCACGAGGAACTGGCCCACTAGAAGTCCCGAATCCAAGATTCATTCCACTTTCCCATCTGCAACAAGTACGCCTACCGTAAAACGCCCACTCCGTTGCTCTACCCAGCGAGCCACAAAGCCAGCCGCCGCCACCCGCATCGCCATAGCATCTTGAGCAGCATCACGAGGACGCCCATAAAAGACTGGTACCAACCTGCCCATCCATCCCAAATCTAGGTCAACCCACAAGCCAAGAATCACCAAGCGTCCACCAGCGCGTACCACACGCCGTAGTTCCAACAGTGTCTCTTCTTCAAAAATGTAGCCAGCAGGAAAGGTCGCAATGGCTGTATCAAAAACGCCATTATCAAAGGGCAGCAATCTGCCATCACCCAAGACCGAACGCACAGCCGTCTGTGCCCTTTCAGCCCGCCACCGTGCTACCTCCATCATCGCGGGTGAGCGATCAAGCCCAACCATTGTCAAGCCACGGTGTGCACCTTGAATCAACAATTCACCTGTTCCAAAGCCAAGTTCCAACACATCAGTGCCACGCACTTCCTCCCACACCCCTGCCTGCCATCGTCGCCAATGCCCACCACTCACAACCCAACTCACCAAGTCATACCACCAGGCCAACTCATAGTAGAGCCGTTCGCAAGTCCACAGGTACAGGCGTACAATCCAACTCGCCTGTACCTGTGGAATGGCTGGCTTCACATTGACTTCTGTAACGCTCGGACGCATAATATCTACCATTCCTACAAACTACTTCACGTAACGAATATCTACCAGCAATCATCGAAACATCTTCAGACAGTTTGCCGTATTTATAGAATACTGATCGATTACCACCACATATTGTTTGCCATGCTGCACACCCCAGAGGAGTAACTCAATGCATTCGTCGCATTATCGATTGCTGCGTATTGTCGCCGGATTTCTAATTTTCCTATTGGGCTGCCCACCCCCTTCGCAACCACCGCGTGAAGTCATCCTGCAAGGGATTGGGGCCATTGGGCAAGCCGGTTTTACTCTTCTGGGTGAAGTCTTCTTTCTTACCCCAAACAGTACAGGCTCCTTCCTACTACAGGTGCGCGACCCCAACAGTGGAACACCGGTTGCCAGTGGCAACGTCACTGTCTCGCTCGCCGATCCAGAGGGAGACAGAACACCACTCTTCCGTGGACGTACCGACGACCAGGGCATTGTCCAGGTTAGCTTCACTGTACCCGAAAATATACCGAACCCCAACCAGGTACTCGTCGTTGAATCCCGTTCCCCGGCTGGCATTGCCAAGTATGAAGAAAGCGTTTATGTCGGTCGTGCCTATAATGTGCTCGTTTCCACCGACAAGCCCGTCTATCAGCCAGGACAGACAATTCATATCCGCGCCCTAGCACTTGACACCCTTGCCCTTGAAGCAGCAAACAACCAAGAATTAAGAATCACCGTAGCCGACCCAAATGGCAACAAGCTTGCACGAAAAAGTTTAGCCACCTCAGAATACGGCATCGCATCCACAGACTTTGTTGTGGATGGCTTGGCAACCACGGGCGACTACATCATTACCGCCGAAATCGGCCCGGTCACCAGCAGCCGCTCCGTAGAAGTCAAGCCCTATACTCTCCCCCGCTTCAAGGTGGAGTTCCACAGCGACAAAGATTTCTATCTTCCTGGTGAAACCGCAACCGGTCTTATCGATGCGCAATACTTCTTTGGCAAGCCCGTCGAGGGTGGCGAAGTCTCCCTACGCGGCTATGTCAACGACATAGAGCGCATTCAAGTATTCGAGGTTAACGGCACCACCGATGAAAATGGACAATTCCCGTATACTTTCACTGTTCCCGACTACTTTGTCGGTCAGCTAGAGAACAATGCCGCCGAAGTTGAGCTAGAGATTACAGTGGTCGATGCAGCAAACCACGCCGAAAATACGGATGAAACCATTACAGTTGCTGAAAAAGCAATTCTGATCGAAGCCATTCCCGAATCAGGCACTTTACGTCCAGATCTCGAAAATATTATTTACGTAAATGCGACCTATCCCGATGGTCGCGCTGCGCCCAGTACAATTGAAGTAGAATCGCCTCTACTCGCTGCGCCACTTACCTTGGCGACAGATGAATATGGCCTCACCTCCTTCACCGTGACCCCAACGCTGGATGCCGCACCAGTCGTCACGCTCACCGCAACAATAACTGGCACAGAGACAACCACAACCACCGCAGCCGAGTCCGCTGCCCAAGTGCTTACACTCGACGCAGCCGAATCCACTACCTCTGTCCTGCTTCGCCCAGATCGCGCGCAATATCAAATCGGCGATACCATGAATCTCGATATTCATGTGGCGGGCAATAGCCGCACGGTTTACCTGGACATCATCAAGGGACGCCAGACCTTTGCATTGGTCTCACTGCCTGTTACAGATGGCGTTGCTCAGGCAGCCATCGACATTGATGGTTCGCTCTTGGGCACACTCGAACTGAATGCCTACGTGATTAATGAGCAAAGCGAAATTGTGCGCGATCGGCGACTTGCGTTGGTCAACCCCGCTCCTGCCCAGGTCGAGATTACCAACGATGTCGAGAGCTACCGCCCAGGCGAGACTGCAACAGTTGACATCCAAGTCACTCGTGAGGGCGAACCGATGGCGGGAGCCTTGGGCATCAGCATCGTCGATGAATCTGTCTTCTCAGTTGGTGCACAGGATCCAGGCTTCGCACGCACATACTTCCTGCTCGAACGTGAGCTACTGGAACCGCGCTATGAAATACATGACTTTACCGACTTAGATGATGACGAAGCCTCTCCCTACGACAAAGACCCCGACAGCGTTCGCATTGGCTCGGTACCCACTTCCAATGAATTTGGCGACCCAGTTGCCGAAGCCCAGAATGCGGCTCTCATGGGCTTCTTTGCTCAAGAACTAGGTGTCATTGCCAAATCAGCACCCCATACTGACGCCCTAACAATGGCGGCTGTTCAAACTCCTTTGGAAAACGATCAGGCATGGGGCTGGCTGAATCGCATTGTGCTCATGGCACCGCTGATAGGATTGGCCTTCTATGACGGCACCAAGTCACGTCGCCGCCTCTTAATTTTCACTGTTCTCTTCACGGTTGCTGCTGGCCTCTTTGCGGCTTGCGCGGGAGCAGCACCAGGAGTGCCCGCGGCATCTTCACCGGCAATCGAAGGCCAAAATTCCGAGACCACGGCAACCCGTGGGCTTGCCGACACGCCGCGCCTGCGCCAATTTTTCCCAGAAACACTGTACTGGATGCCCGAACTTGAGACAGATGCCGAAGGTCATGCCCAAATCGAGTTTCCCCTAGCCGATTCCATTACAAGTTGGCGCATCTCTGTCATCGCATCCGACAAAGAAGGCAACATAGGCAGTGGTGAAGCACCATTGCGTGTCTTTCAAGAATTCTTCGTTGAACCAGATTTCCCACGCTTCCTCACCGTCGGCGATGAAATTGATGTGCCCGTTAGCATCTACAACTATCTCGACACCGCACAGACCATTCAACTCAGCGTAAAGAGTGCACCCTGGTTTGAACTGCGCGGTGATGAACAACAAAGCATAGAGATAGGACCAAACGAAGTAAGTGCGGCCTATATCCCCATTCGCGTCATCGACTTTGGCGATCAAGAGTTTGAAATTACTGCCATCGGCGATCAAGCCAGCGACGCCATTTTACGCACGGTGCAAGTGGTTCCAAATGGTCGTTCACAAGCCAGCGTGATCAACGGCTCAGTGGAGGCAGCACAGACGCTTGCCATCTCCGTCCCCACCAATGCCATTCCCGGTACAGGGAGCGTAACCGTCAAGTTCTACCCCGGCATTGTCAGCCAAGCAGTCGATGGGCTTGCCGCAATGCTACAAGAGCCTTATGGCTGCTTTGAGCAAACCAGCAGCGTCAACTACCCCAACGTGCTCATCCTTGACTACCTTCGCGCTACGGATCAGCAAAATCCAGCGATAGAGATGAGTGCAGAATTCTACATCAATGCAGGATATCAACGGCTCATGACCTTTGAAGTACCTGGTGCGCCGGGTGGCTTTAGCCTCTTCGGAGATCCGCCACCACAGACCATGCTCACAGCCTACGGACTGATGCAGTTTGCCGATATGTCCCGCGTTCATTACGTCGATCCAGCCCTCATTGAGCGCACTGCCCAATTTCTCATTGAGCGTCAACAAGCCAACGGCGCGTGGAGCCCTGAAGGTATGAGGGTCAGTGACGCCAACGAAAACTCAGGAGACTTCGCAGCAACCGCCTACATAGCCTGGGGACTGGCGGATGCAGGCTATGCAGGCGATGACGCGGTCATTCGTGCGTTAGCGTACCTAACCGAGAATGTCGATGTAAAAACGGCAGACTCTTATGTACTGGCAATGATAGCCAACGCCTTTGCCGCAGCCGACCAGCCCACAGCAACAATTCTTAATGAGTTAGCTTCACGCGCTATTCCCGCGAAGAACGACAGCCTCCGTTGGGCCTCCTCGGCAACAACTTGGCTCGGTGGATCAGGCAACATTGTCGAGGTGGAGACTACTTCAATGGTCGCAATGGCCTTCCTGCGCACGGGTCAACATCTTGACCTTGCCGAGCAAGCAATCAATTTCATCACCAGTAACCGCAACCAGTTTGGCGGGTATGACAGCACACAGGCCACAGTCATGGCCCTCAAGGCGCTACTTTTGGCAGCTCAAGTGGGTGGGGAAGGCGGCAGCGCAGAAGTAACCGTCAGCTTGCAAGGCGAGCGTGCTCGCACCCTCACCATTGACGATACCAACGCCGATGTTATGCAACAAGTGACCTTTGACGATATTGGCAGCGATCCAGTCGAACTTATCATTGAACTAGATGGGGATCGAGCCATCCAGTATCAAGTAAGCACAAACTACTATCAAGGTTGGCCCGGACCCACCTCGACCCCGACCACACCAGCCACGCCACAGGGAGTTCGCATTGATGTGGCCTATGACCGTACCGAGTTGCAGATCAATGACATTGTGCAGGTGACCGCCGTAGTGGAATTGCTCTCCGAGGGCATGGCTGGCACGCTCTTGGTTGATCTCGGTATCCCCCCCGGCTTCACACCGTTGACCACCGATCTCGATAAGATGGTACAGTCGGGCCTCATCGAGCGCTACGAATTGACAGGCCGGCAGATCATCTTCTATCTGACAGATGTCCCTAGTGGACAACTCTATGCATTGACCTATCGCTTGCAAGCCCGTTTCCCAATCCGAGCGCTAACACCAGCCAGTCAAGTCTATGACTACTACACACCGGAACAACAAGCA
>JBBQIG010000047.1:0-14584 GCA_038324715.1 Anaerolineae bacterium
GGTTAAATTCTTCGGGTGCAGGCCAAGTGATGCGTTGGGGTGTTGACCCTTCGCCCCAGCTACGCCACAATGTGCCATCGGGGTCGGCCAAAATCGAAGAGTTTGACCAGTTGTTTACCATGCGTTCTTCATCGGCAATGCTTTCGCCCGGCTGCGATAGACGAATTTCGGCGTTGATACCCACTTCGCGCCACATCTCAACAATGGCTTGCCCTGCTTGCATGCCGTTGGTGTAATAGTTTGCATCGGTTAAGTACTCAATCACAGTGCCATCATAGTCGGATTCTTCCACCAACTGGCGGGCCAATTCTGGGTCATAGGCAGTTAAAGGGCGATCTGGGTTGTAGAGGTCGCCATATTCTTCAAACTGATGACTGCGCAGCGCAACCGCCTTGCCGCCCCAGAGTGTATCAATCAACAACTGGCGATCAATTGCCAGATTCATAGCATGGCGCAATTTCTTGTCGCTCAACACTGGGTGGTTGATGTTGTAGCGCAACACATGCATGTTAGCGAGGGGGATCTGCTTGAGGGTAACGTTGTCGGCATTTTCCAGCGTCGGGACTTGGTCAGGAGGAATGTTGGTGATGATCTGAACTTCATCATTGAGCAAGGCCGTGACACGCGTCGAAGGCTCTGGAATGACACGGAAGATAAGCTGCTTCACAGGGGGAAGTTGATCCCAATAGCCATCATAGACCTCCAAAACCAACTCATTATCGGCGTCAAGGCTCACAATTTTATATGGGCCGGTGCCAATTGCAGCCTGGGCAAAGGCTTCTTGTCCAAGCGATTCAGTGTACTCCTTTGGCACAATCCACGCACCCCATGAGGCCAATCGTTGCTCCAACAGCGGATCTGGCTGATGTGTCTCAATTTCAACCGTATAATCATCAATGACGCGAATTTCCTTGAAGGAAGCGAAATAGGCTTGTACTTCCACCAATGTCGAATCGGGTACATAGTAACGGTCAAAGGTGAACTTTACATCCTCAGCGGTGAAGGGATCGCCGTTGTGAAAGGTGACATCATCACGCAGCGTCAAGCGCAGCACGGTGTCGCTGGTGCGTTCCCATGCGGTTGCCAACGAAGGAACCAACTTGTTGTTGTCGAGAAAGTCACGGCGGATCAGCGTGTCAAAGATGCTGTAGGTCACGCGCGACCCCACATTGCTTAACTCACCTGCCGGGTCTAGCGCGCCGGGTAGCCCTTGCACGCCAATATAAAGCACATCGCGCGTGAGTGCGATCTCTTCTGTGCCAGCGGTTGTGCTGGTGTCAGTGCCTGTAGTTGCGGCATCTGCGGTATCTCCTGTTGGGCTGGCGGCAGGTGCAGCGCAGGCGGTTAGCACCACCGTCAACAGCAGTAGCAGGGGCAAGAAACGCCCACGCAAGAGCGAAACAGCAAACTTACTCATCCTTATTTCTCCTTGAAATTTTTAATCTGAGAACGTTTTCGTTGATGGCGTACTTGCCTGGTTAATCCACACAAGTACATTTTGTAGCGAGACTCATTTGGAAATGTTGCAAAGTGTGATGCTCCACATAAAGTCTCACTTCTATTTGAAGAGCACTAGACGATTGCCCAGGCTGACGAACACAATGGAGATGAACACAATAGAGGGGGATTACACTCAGGTTTCGCGTTTAGTAGGGCGTGCCTACGCGCCGCGCATGGACGGGTCTAGTAGATCACGCAGCCAATCACCGATCTGGCTAATCGACATGGTCAGCAACATGATGGCTACCCCTGGCAATACGCCAAGCCACCAGCTTGTATGCAAATAGTCACGCCCTTCACCCAGCATGGCTCCCCAAGCGGGTGTTGGCGGCTGAATTCCCAAGCCGAGGAAAGAGAGCGAAGATTCCAAGAGAATGACGGATGTCATGCCCAGGGTTGCCATGACAACCAGGGGAGCCGTGATGTTGGGAAGTAGGTGGCGCAGCATCAGCCGAACGGACGATGAGCCAATGGAACGGGCGGCAAGCACATAGGGCTGTTGATTTACACTCAACACCTGACCACGCGCCAGTCGTGTATAGCCAGCCCAACCAGAGAAACTGGCAAGCACCACCAATACGCCCAGGTTGCTCCCAAAGATGGCAACCACCGTCAGCGCAACGACCAAAAAGGGCAATGCAATCAGCGCATCTGCCAAGAACATAATGGCTTCATCAAGCCAGCCACCCAAGTATCCTGCCAGCACACCAGACAGACTGCCGACGAGCAACCCGACAAGTGTGCCGACAAAGCCAATTGTCAACGAGACGCGTGCGCCATAGATCAGGCGACTGAGCAGATCGCGTCCCAGCGCATCGGTACCAAGCAGAAAGTCGGGCTGGGCATTGGGCATTCCCAGTGGCGCAGCAAGACGTGCGCGCAAGTTGTTGGCGACAGGATCGTGGGGGGCAAGCCAATCGGCAAAGAGCGCGCAGAAGATAAAGAAGCCCAGCACAAAGAGGCTTGCCCAAATGGAAAGGGGCAGAGAGAACCCTCTGCGGCGTTGGCTCTGCTTCAAAGTGAGCGCGTTTTCTTGTGATTTTGCGACTGGGGCAGGCTGCATGGGGGTGCTTTGAGCAGCCGCGGGACGGTGGACATTCTCAACGAGTGCAGATAAGCGTTGGCTAGCGTGGAGATTTTCGCTTTTCATATCACTTCACCCTTCTGGGTTGCATACCTAGGTGGCTCTTTTGTATAAGTTGGCGGCATGGACAATTTACTTAGGGACAATTCACTTAGGCGCGTTCCGCACGAATGCGCGGGTCAATGACGCCATAGAGCATATCCACAATGAAATTGGCAGAGACCACCGAGGCAGCAACGAGCAAGACGATATACTGAATCAACGGATAATCGCGGCTAGAGATCGCACCCACGGCAAAACGACCAATACCAGGCCAAGCAAAGATGGTCTCTGTGATGGCTGCGCCCCCAATCAATCCACCCAACGACAGACCAAAAAGCGTGAGCACAGGAATGGCCGCGTTACGCAGACAGTGACGCAGAATGATCTGCCGGTTGCTAAAGCCTTTTGCGCGTGCAGTACGCACATACTCTTGGCGCATCACTTCGAGCAGCGAGGAACGCATCATGCGCGCCATGCTTGACAGAAGGCCCGTGGAAAGGGTAAAGGCAGGCAAGATCAAATGCTGCCATGTGCCAGTGCCAGAGCTAGGCAATGAACGCAACTGGAGGCTAAAGAACAGGATGAGCAAAATGCCCAGAAAGAAATTGGGGATAGATTGACCGATAAATGCGCCTGCGGTGAGCAGGCGATCCCAGAGGCGGTTGTGGTAAATGGCAGCCAAGATACCGGCGGGCAAACCAATGGCGAGGGCAATGGCAATGGCGGCAAATCCTAACAGCAGAGTATTGCCCATGCGTGCAGAGACCAGTTCTGTCACAGGGCGATGTTCACGTAGCGAATCGCCAAAGTCACCTGCCAAAATGTTGCGTAGATAGAGCGCGTATTGGACTGGAATGGGCTGATCTAGGCCATATCTGCGATTAAACGCTTCAATCTGTGCTACGCTGGCATCATCGGGGAGCATAGCCTTGGCTGGATCACCAGAAATACGCAAAGCCACAAACACAACGGTTACCACCAACCACATGGTAACGAGTCCGCGCAATAGGCGACGGAGTCCATAACGTGCCATGAATACCCACACTTCCTCTATAACAATGCTTCTGTAGCAATATTTCTATAACAATATCTTTATTGCACTGCAGACTGAGGCTGCCTTTTGCGCTAGCATTTGCACAACTGGCAGCCTCTATGAGGGTAAGTGGGGGTGGTTAATGGGGTGTTAATTGACGTCAGTGGCTAGCGTTAAGCTTTGGTTAACACCAGCCATCTGCTATGGGAGAGGCATAATGCGTTCAGTAGACCCTATGGCTGAGGCATGAAATCCTAATCATATCTCAGATCAAAAACTCCCCTCTTGCGAGGGGAGTTCGCCGTCAGCCTCTACAGACCCATCTCGGTGGGGGCATCAACTTGCGGCCATGTAAAATGGAAAGTGGCTCCTGTGCCCAAGCTTGATTCAATCCTGAGCGATCCACCACGGCTTTCCACAAGTTTCTTCACAATGGCGAGACCTACCCCACTCCCTTCCATCTGATCACGTGGCAGCAGTGTTTGAAACATCTCAAAAACCCGTTGATGAAAGCCAGGATCAATGCCAGGGCCGTTGTCGCTAATCGTAAATTCTATCACTTTCTTTTGATTCTTCTGCGCGTGAAAGGTGACATTGACTTCTCCTTCCAACGGGCGATCATGATGCTTGATGGCGTTGCCAATCAGGTTGCGAATGACCGTCTCCAGAGGAATACGTTCCACGCATGAAACTGTCACCTCTCCGAACACATTGACAACAAATTCGGGTGGAGGGGCTAACACTTCTACCATATTCTGAATAAGCCCCTTGATCTCTACTTCTTCTGCCGGGTGGCGTTGACGAGCCGCACGCGAGTAGGCCAACAGATCGGCGAGCAGGGTCTCCATGCGCTGGATGCGCCCCTGTAATTTTTTTAGATGCTCTTTCGAGGATGCGGGGAGTACATCGGCCGCATCTTGTTCAATCCAAGAGGCGAGAAGATTGATCCCACGCAGCGGAGCCTTGAGATCGTGGGAAGAGATATAGGCAAATTGATCGAGTTCACGATTGCTGCGTTGCAATTCTGCAGTACGTTCTTCAACACGTTGTTCAAGCGTTTCGTTGCTCTGACGCAATTTCTCTTCAACCTGCTTGCGTTGCAGCGCATGGGCCACATGTCGAGCAATTGTTTGCGCCCATTGCACCTCCGCCTCGGAGAAGATATGGGGTTGGTTGTAATAGAGCATGAACTTGCCCAAGATTTTACCTTGTTCAACCAGCGGGATAAACGCCAGTGATTGGATTCCTTCTTCTGATATAACCTGCTGCAATGGCCCTAGATCGGCTTGATGAGCGATGTCGGGGATCATAATGGGAAGCGGCTCAAGGTCATCCACTGACCAGGGAGAATGTCCATCCACTCCCTGTCGATATGCATCAGAGAGGCCGCGCCAAGCGTGGAAGCGCATAACGCCTTCTGCATCAAAGAGTAAGACCGAGGCCCGATCCACATGCAAAATGTGTTCGAGTCCAAACAATGCCAGTTCGTAAATCTGATCAACGGCTTCGGCGCGATTGACAGCTTCACCCAGTTGATAGAGAACCTGCAAACGATCTTCCGCTTCCTTGCGCTCGGTGATGTCGAGTACAGAGCCAATACAACCCAAATATTCACCATTGTGATCAAAACGAGGGGAAGCCGAGTCAATGACCCAGCGGTATACCCCGTCATGACGACGGAACCGGTACTCTGATTGAAATGGTTGGTGCGTTTGGATAGCCAGCAAGCAGTTTTGCGCTGCCGCTTCCACATCATCTGGATGCACAGCATCCAGCCATCCTGAACCAAGCCCTGTCCCTGGCGTCTGTCCCGTAAAGGCATACCACTTTTGATTCAAGTAAATGCAGCGCCCTTCAGCATCTGTCATCCAAATCTTGACAGGCGCATTGTCAGCCATCGTACGGAAACGGGCTTCGCTTTCGCGCAGAGCCTCCTCAAACCGACGACGTTCCGTAATATCGACGGCGACACCAAAAAGCTTGTCCACCACACCTTCAGCGTTGGCAACAGGAATCCCACGCTCTTCAATCCACCTGAGTTGTCCATTGTCAGTGCGGATGATGCGATACTCGGAATGATATTCGCTGCGGGTATCAATAGCGTGCTGCAATTTTGCTTCATGCGCGGTACGATCATCAGGATGTACAGCGGTAGCCCCTGCTTTGGCAGCTTCGAAAGAAGGCTGACCATAAATGTCAGCAAAGTTATCGCTTGTTGTAATAACGTTGCTTTGTACATCCCACTCCCAAGCCACCATCTGGTAGGCTTGCAGGGCAAATTGCAGCCGCGCCTCACTCTGGCGTTGTGCTTCTTCTGCCTTTTTGCGCGCGGTGATGTCAACGCTCAACACCGAAACACCATCCGGTACGGCATAGATGCGGTTTTCAATCCAGCGATCCCACGGCTTGTAGTAGTGTTCAAAGGTGAAGTCAATACCCTCATTCATGGCACGCTGCAAGTGGTGATAATATTGATTACCCACCGCACCGGGGAAGAGATCCCAAATACAGTGACCAATAAGTTGCTCCCTAGATAAGCCTAGCATTTCTGTTGCGGCGCGATTCACCTGGGTGTAGCGCCATTCACGATCATACGTTACAAAATGATCGTTCAGATTGTCGAAAATCCTTTGTGTAAATTCGTCATCAACATGGGAATCTACTTTGTGCAAATCTACTTTGTGCGAATCACGTTCGTGCCGGGCATACAGCAGAGGATCGCCATCACCATCTGCCCTCACTGTCTGGGCGATCTCAACGATCTGGGCGCTTGTTTCCGTTGCCACACAAAAGACGCCACCAATCTCACCACGCTCATCTCGAATGGGGCTGTAGGAGAAAGTAAAGTAGCACTCGACCAAAGAACCGTTATGCTCCAGCAGAAAACGCTGATCGTTCAAGTGCACCGCTTCTCCCTGGCGCATCACGCTCTCTTCCAGCATGGGTCCGAGGGTGGGCCAAATTTCCGGCCAACATTCAGCCAGGGGTCGCCCCATTGCCTGTGGATGCCTTGCATCGCCCAGGATGCGACGGTAGCTGTCGTTGTAGAGCATAACAAGTTGAGGCCCCCACAAAATTAACATGGGAAGATTGGAGCCAAGACAGATGCTTACCGCCGCGCGCAGACTCTGAGGCCACTGCTCCACAGAGCCAAGGGGCGTCTGTGACCAATCGATGGCGCGCATGAACGCACCCATCTCACCGCCTCCCACGAAATAATGAGCATTTTCCCTCATTATTTGATCTTGCGTTCGGTCTTGCCTTTGATCTTGCGTTTGCTCTGGTGTCAAGGCATTCTTTGTCATAGAAGTCCTTATGGTGAAGTTGATCGACTAGAGAGAGAGATTAGCCTTTTCATCTCTCCTTGTTGGCACACGCTACAAATTTATTATCATGAGATAATAGCAGAAAAATACGACATATGTTAGACAAAACTTAGATGGCAATCATACTCCTGCTGTCTGTTTTGTCGAAGCTGAAACATCTTTATAAATGCAGATTAGTCTTCAGTAGTTTAAATGGATGCTGTACGGTGAGTCAATCATCGCTTCTTTGGGGCTGTGAATTGTTGGAACAAAATTGTTGGAACAATACGTACGCCATGCGCAATGTAGTGTATTATTAGTAGCATTGATAACTGTTCGAAATGTAAAATCTTGCGCCCGTGTATGCGTGCAGTGGCAGACCTATACTTTGTTTGCTTTCCACACCGTGTAATTTACCATGCATATCTACTTTGCAGTAAAGGTTGTTTCGTATTGAAGGCTGCTTTCAGAAACGTCTCACCGATTGAGCCATACTACTGCATGCATGATACCTGTAGGAACACGCCTAATATGGATATTATCACGAGAAATAATGTAAAAGTATTTGGCAAGGGTAGGCAGCCCATGCTCTTTGTTCATGGCTTTGGTTGTGACCAAAACATGTGGCGCTTTATCACGCCTGCCTTTGAAGACGAGTACAAGATTGTCTTGTTTGACTACGTGGGTTCAGGGAGATCAGACCTCAGTGCCTATAACATGGAGCGCTATGGCAATCTGAATGGTTATGCAGAAGATATTCTAGATGTATGCCAAGCGTTGCAGCTTGAAGATGTCATTTTGGTGGGTCATTCTGTGAGCAGCATGACGGGGCTATTGAGCGTTATTGCAAAGCCAGAGATATTCCATAGCATTATCTTTGTCGCGCCATCACCCTGCTATATCAATGACTCTTCTAGTGAAAATGACTTTTCCAGTGAAGAGGTCACTAGCGAAGAGAGCCATGCAGCGCTTCACAGAGGGGCAGCCTACATTGGCGGATTTGAAAAACGCGATATTGATGAATTGCTTGAGACGATGGACAAGAATTATGTGGGCTGGGCTAATTTTCTTGCACCCGCTATTATGCAAAATCCAGAACATCCGGAATTGGTAGAGGAATTGGCAGAAAGTTTTTGTTCCACCGACCCTGTTATTGCCCGCCAATTTGCACAAGTGACATTCTTTTCTGACAGTCGTCAAGATCTACCCAAGTTGCGAGTGCCTTCGCTCATTCTCCAATGCTCTGATGATCTGCTTGCACCTCTAGATGTGGGGCATTATATGCATCAGCAAACGCCCAATAGCACGCTTAGGATTATGAAAGCAACAGGCCACTGTCCACATATGAGTGCACCAGAAGAAACTATCCAATTCATCCAGGAATACCTGCGCAATGTACCTATCTTGCAAGGAAAAAGGCGTCTATAGGTGGAATGACCTAATTTAAAACATCATGGAAGAACTACTGGATACTGCTCCCTGCGGCTTTCTTTCCTTTACAGATCATGGAATCATTGTAGAAATTAACACCACCTTGTTGGAGATGTTAGGCTATAGCCGTGAGGAGCTAACAAACCAAAAAGTTGAATCCATTTTCACGGTATCAAGCCGCATCTTCTATCAGACGCACTTTTTTCCCCTCATCACCTTGCAAGGAAAAGCCGAGGAGATCTTCCTTTCTCTGCGTACAAAAAGCAAAAAGGATATTCCTGTACTTGCCAATGCTGTTCGACGGCAAAGAGAAGCAGGAATCGTCAACGAGTGCATACTAATACCCGTCCCACAACGGCGGAAATATGAGGACGAGATACTGCTTGCCAGAAGGAGAGCCGAGGAAGCATTACGCAGCAACGAAGAATTGGTTGCTGCCAAGCGCGAGCTAGAAGAGCATACACAGGAGTTAGATCGCAAGATCAGCCGGCTGGAGCAGACAAATCGTGAACACCTACGGGTCAGCCAGATCCTCTTTCATGATTTGAGGGAGCCACTGCGGAAAATTGCCACGTTCATGGATCTGCTCCTTCGGGAACATGAGATGCACCTAACGCCCAATATGCGCCTTTTGCTTGATAGAATTCAAGCAAGCTTTGTACGCATGGAAGAGCTGCTGCGCGCGCTACAACAATTCGCCGCGGTTGACAGTGTCGAAGATCTGCTTGTGCCGGTGGATCTCAATGAAGTTGTCGCCACTGCAGAGAGTGCGCTTCTGGGAAATGGCGGGTCTTACAATATCCCGTATGAAATCCAATCCGAAACTTTGCCAATCATTGAGGGCTATCATCGACAGTTGGTAACGCTGTTCTCTCAACTGATTGATAACTCTGTAAAATTTCGCAAACCAGATTCTACTCTCACTATTCACATAAGCCACAGCCTTCTTCAGCAGAACAGCTTTAGGGCTAGCAAAAACAGGTATCGCTACATAGATTTCGTCAAGATCACCTTCCATGATAACGGAATTGGTTTTGATAACACATACAAAAATTCGTTATTTCAGCTCCTAAAAAAGCTAGATTTGAATAGTCCGGGGTTAGGGATTGGTTTGGCGATCTGCAAGAAAGTAGTAGAGAACCACTATGGCTCCATTGAGGCTGATGCCGTAATCGACCAAGGAGCTACATTTACAATCTTACTGCCATTACACCAACAAGTTTCACCTCCTGTTCCGATGCACGCAAGCACGCAATCCACTGTGGACATGCGAAATTCTTCCAATTCTTTTCACAAAGAACAGGGTGATTGAGTAGCTCAATCACTTCCCAGTGAAAATAGCAGAACTTATGAATCATACAATGCTGTTTATTGAGGACGACGAAGATGACGTATATGTGATTCAAAACTCGTTAGATAGAGTGGGGATTCACGAACCGAGGCATTTTCTTGCAAACGGCAAAATGGCAGTCGAATATTTTGAGTCTCTAACATCTTCGAGCAATCCTGGACAGGATTTGCTCCCAAAGATTATCTTTTTAGACTTGAATATGCCTTTGATGAATGGACTAGAATTCTTACAATGGCGGCGTCAACAAGCCACTGTTTCGACGATTCCTGTGGTGGTCTTAACCTCGTCCGAGAATCCACAAGACATTGTCGATGCCTACCGGCTTGGGGCAAATGCTTATTTGGTCAAACCAATGGCAATGACAGAGTTCTCCTCCTTGTTAAAGTCAATTCACGCCTTTTGGTTTACACACAATCGCTTCGCCATCTGAATCGATTCATGCCATGCAGATTGATGATTAGGGATATGCTCTCTTTGGGATCAAAGGAGCACGACCTCCATACCACCCTACAAGTTGCTCACCAAAACTAAAAAGGTACCCAAAGCCCATCACAAAGGGCTTTGGGTACCTTTTTGGTTAAACAGTGTAGTTAAGCAGACTAGTGATTACACAAACTAAGGCGTCTAATCCTGAATGATGGGCAAGAAGAGTTTGTCCTGTTCGGGATCATCAGGATCGTTAGGATCACTGGGATCATCAGGATCATCATTGCTCGGGTCGTTGGTGCGTATGTCGCAGCCGAAGCCGGAGCAGAATCCTACACCGCTGCTAGAGGAGATTGAACTCCCTGTGGCCCACAAGCCAATGTTGCTACGCAGCGTTGCGCCATCACTGCTAATGGTGCCACCCCCGCTGAGGAATGCCGTGCGGGGAAGTTGTTCATCGGCAGCGAAAAGTGTACCCCAAGCCACCAATACCAGCAACGATGCTAACAGGAGCAGGAAGGTGAATCGGAAGTGGAGTCGCTTCATGGTCTTTCCTTTCTCACTCGAATTGTCTGTAAGTCCAAATTCGGATTTCCAACTTGATACTCTTGTCCATGAAGCGTTATTGGCATGCGGCGTTCAAGTCAATATAGTCGCCATCATAGCTCTGGGCACAATCGATCTCCGCCGGGGCAAAGACATCCACATCGCCTTGCAGCATCGAGGCACCCACAAAGAAATCATAGTTATCTGTGCTGGCAATGCTGCTACCAGTGCCCCCAGGGTCGCCCAATATCGAAGAGCGGTCAATCTTGATCACATGCGCGCCAGCCCCCGACGTGTTAATGCCCTGCCCGTTGCTGCCATTGAGGCCGCTGATCGTTGTCTCCTTGAACACAGGGTTGCCGCCATTCATGCGGTATCCAGCAGCGGAGGTTCCTGTTGCCGCAATGGTGGAGTCATGCACGGTGGGCGACGAAGCAGAGTTGAAAACGGCCCAATTGAAGAGTGTTCCACCCGCAACTTCGGCATGCAGGTTTGTCAGTTTTGGCGTACCCCCATTTAGATAGAGCGCAACGTGGCGACCGCCACCTGCATTGGTCGTTCGCAAATAGACGTTGACAATGAGGGTCGATCCGTTGCCACTGCTCACCCGTAACGCAACGCCATCGTTGGTGGTAGATTCATTGGAAACTGCCAGATCACTCACTTGACTGTCAGCCGGGACATTCAAGGTAGCCGCCGACGCATCGTTGTGAAGGCCATTCGCTTGCGAAGTGATAATGGTGCTTCTGGTACCAGCACCTTTCAAGTGAACATAGGAAGGCAGGGTGACTTGCTCCGCATAGGTTCCTGGCATTACCAACAGCAAGTATCGGTCGGTGCTAGACGGGGTAATATTGCCCAGCGCGTCGTTGATGGTTGTGTAATCGCCACCACTCTTTGCCACCACCACAACATGCGACCACTCCACGCCGCCCCCACTACTGGGTGCGTTCAAAGCATAGGCTGCGGTATAGGCATAGGTGGCTGTGACAGCTTCCGTGGCGTTCAGGGCTTCGGTTGAATATTGAGAGACAAAGGCATAGGGCACAGAAGCCAAAACTTGACGAGGGAAGGTGACGGCTCCATAGACAACCTCAATATAGCGCGGTGTCCCCTTGAAATCCTCCACCGACAGCGGGTTCCCCTGATCACCCAACAACACAGAGAAATAGCCTGCACTCACCGGCACGTTGTTATGGGTTTCACTCCAGATCTGGTTTCCGCCAGAAGAAGCATCCCATAGACTAAATTGCAGCGTCACGGTACTGCTGATGGGATTTCCCCCACTATCTGTCAAATATCCCTGGTAATTCACACGTTCGGGTACATCTTGTGGCGACAATGTATTCGCCAACAGCCTGCCTGCACCTGTCACGGCAGCAAGTGCCAAGACAAGGCCAAGAACGGTTAGCATCATAATTCGATAGGTGCGGTTCACTGGGTATCTCCTCTCAAAACAGATAAAATTGATCTTCGCAGGGGTCGTTGAGAGGATACCGAAGGCGTGTCGAATGGGTATCGAAAAGAGAGACAGTGAGAAAGCTAGCTGTGACAGAGGGCTTACACTTTGATGGAACGCTTCTGGGTTGGCGGGTTAGTTGTTGGCAAAATATTGCATTGTAGTAATCGCCGTGCCGGTACACGACAGGTAAAATGCCTGGATGCCGACAAGAGGCAATAAATTTACACTTGCAGCCCTGGAAGAGAAACTATAGAATAGGAAGGCTTAGGCCAACGAACCGAGTCAGCCGTTTGGTCAGCATAATGTGTAGGGAGGCTAGTGTCGCACAGCTAGACAGCAAGGAGAAATTATGTCCATTTCCCTACCCAAAGTCATTCACACCTATCAAAATCATCATTTAGATAGCACGCGCTGGAAGCGCTACCATCCGCGCACAAATGACATTGTCATTGCTACTTCGTATCGGTCGGGAACAACATGGCTCCAGGAGATCGTACGACGGCTCGTTTTCTGGCAGCAGGAGGACCCTGCCTGGCGACAAACTCCCCTGAATGATCTATCACCCTGGCTGGATATGCGTGTTTTTCCACTGGATCAGATATGCGAATTGCTCGAAGGCCAACAGCATCAGCGCTTTATCAAGACACACCTGGCTCTCGACGGTCTACCCTTCTATCCGCAGGTGAGCTACATTGTGGTGGGACGGGATCCACGCGATGTCTTTATGTCATTTTTCAACCATTATAGCAACCTGGGTGACGCGCTCCTGGATAGATTAAAGGAGACGCCTGGTCGTGTAGGCCCGCCCTTGACGCCTGCTCCATCCGATCTTCACGAGGTGTGGCGCAAGTGGATCACGCGGGGCTGGTTTGCATGGGAAAGTGAAGGCTATCCCTACTGGGGTAATCTGCACCACACGCAAACGTGGTGGAATTACCGGCATCTCGCCAATATCCTCTTTGTCCACTATAACGACCTGCTGACCAATCTACCAGGTGAGATCAGGCGCATTGCTGACTTTGTAAGTATCCCCCTCACCGACAGAGTAATTGATGAGATAGTTCCAAACGTCAGCTTAGAGGCCCTCCGGCGTTTGGCAGTGGCACATGGATCTTATTCAGGTATGAAAGGTGGCCCACAGACCTTCTTCTTCAAGGGGTCAAATGGCCGATGGAAAGAGATCTTGTCTGCCGAGGAGTTAGCCCTTTATGAACAGACGGCAGCCGAAGTGCTAACGCCTGATTGTCGCCTATGGTTGGAGCGCGGACGAGCAGCATTGACGGTGGGGAATACGACTAGTACGGGTAACGGTAAACAATAGGTAATTGAAATCATCTCTTTCAGCGCGCAACTTGAGATTCTCCTGTTGAGGATATGAGTTGCTGTACAGACAACAATGAACATCTCTTCATGACGAGCGCGCTTCACGCGACGTGCCATGAACACCCCCACATTCTAGTTCTACCTATCTCTCACCCTCTTGCAATCCTATTGCAACTAGCTGACTAAGGCTTCTTCATAATCTCTCTGTAGCACAAACCACTTTAGATGCTCAATTTGATGCTCAGTGGCAACAACCCACTCCGACAAAGGAAATTCAACATGGCAGAAAAAGCTCTATCCATCTATGAATCGCTCGGCGTAAAGCCGATTATCAACGCCACAGGTGTCTGGACGCGATTGGGGGGAAGCCTGATGCCCCAAGAGGTAATCGAGGCGATGAATGAAGCCAGTCGCGACTATATATGCCTTGAGGATCTACAACACCAAGCAGGCAAAATCATTGCCGAGATCACTGGAGCCGAAGCCGCATACATTACCTCTGGGGCCTATGCGGGTTTGGTCTTGGCGATTGCGGCTTGTATGACGGGGCTGGATGCCGCCAAGATGGATCAATTGCCTCACACAGGGGGAATGCGGAATGAGGTGCTGCTCGATGTGGCGCAGCGTACTAATTATGACCATGCCGCCGAAGTGCCGGGCGGACATCTGATTGTGGTGGGTGAACCCGATGGAGCCACACAAGCCAGCATGGAAGCGGCGATGAGCGACAGAACAGCTTGTGTGCTCTTTGTGCCAGACATGCTCAAAAGCAAGTTGGTCTTAGAGGAGGTAATTGCCGCAGCCCATGCGCGCGGCATTCCCGTTGTCGTGGATGCGGCAGGACGTGAAGATAACCCCACGGCTCTTTCACACTACATCCGAGCAGGCGCTGATCTTGCAGCCTACAGCGGGGGCAAATATATTCGCGGCCCCCAAGCATCGGGCTTTGTCTGTGGACGCAAAGAGATGATTTCGTCCATTGCCTGGCAGCACCTTGATATGGATATTGTTGCCTCCACCTGGACAGCGCCAAAGGAGTTGGTAGACCCCGATGATCTAGCATTTGTGCCGCGACAGGGCA
>JBBQIG010000048.1:0-14559 GCA_038324715.1 Anaerolineae bacterium
CATCAACAGCTTTAACGAATGGCCCGAAGGCTCCTACATCGAACCCAGCGCTGCTTTCGGCGATATGTTCCTCGGCATTGCCGCAACCTATAGCCAACAATTCAAATCTGGAGGGGGATCAGCCGTCGCGTATGCGCCACCAGCGCCTTTGCCCCCTGTTGCCACGCCCACACCCACGCCAGAGCCAACCGTACCCACAGCCTATGTGAACACGGCAATGCTCAACTTACGTGCAGCACCCAGCACTGATGCCGAGATCGAAGGGCAAGTTACAGCCGGGGCAGCGTTGACCATTGTCGGTCAGCATCCCAAATGGCCTGAGTGGTGGCAAGTCAATTTCAACGAGAGTACCGCATGGGTCTACGGCCCCCTCATTACTACGGGCGGGCCAATGGAACAGGTGGCAACACTGGCAGAGGATCCATTGCTGGGGCTATCCTCCCTGGCAGAAAATCAGGCAGCGGAGAGTGGTGAGGGGGAAGGGGAAAGTGAAGGGACAGAGGCAAGGTTAGCCGCAGTCACGCTTGATTCAACCAGTACAGACAATTCGGCGCAGCTTGCCACAGGCGAAACGACCGCAGTTTCAGATTTCACGTCACCACCTGCAAATCTCGCCAGCTTCACCACAACCGCCCCTGCCACTGGCCCATTACTCGATCCGAATTATCTACCCGCCCTGCCCTATCTTGCGCGTTGACCCGCCAGGAGTCATTATGTCTATCCAAATTTCTGAGACCCTGCGCAAACTACCGCAGGAAGAAGCCATTGAACGTGTGCTGATCGATTCTGCAACCATTCAAGCGCGCATCCGCGAGCTCGGCAAAGAGATTGCCGATGCCTATCGCGGCGAAGATCTGCTGCTGATTTCGGTACTCAAAGGGAGCATTGTCTTTATGGCCGATCTCATTCGTGCCATTGATATTCCCCACGAAATCGACTTCATGGCAACTTCCAGCTATGGTTCAAGCACCAAAAGCAGTGGCGCAGTTCGCATCCTCAAAGACCTCAACAAGTCCATTGAGGGGCGTAACCTGCTCATTGTCGAAGACATCATCGACAGTGGCAACACGCTCAACTATTTGGTGCGTATTTTGCACGAGCGCCAACCCGCATCCCTACGCATCGTCACTTTATTAGACAAGCCAGAGCGTCGAGAAGTTGAAACACAAGTGGACTGGGTCGGCTTCTCCATCCCCAACGACTTCGTGGTCGGCTATGGTCTTGACTACAATGAACTCTATCGCAACCTGCCCTATATCGGCGTGCTAAAACCGCAAATCTACACCACGGTTACCACTGAGTACACAGAGAGCTACACCGAAAGCCATACTGAAAGCTACACCAAGGTCTATAAAACAGGGGATGCCTAGCCCGATGCGCCGTTTGCTGATCTGTATGCTGTTGGGGTTCTGTTTGGGACTCTATACCCACTCGTCTGCCCTGGCACAAACCGGAGCAGATGTGCGCTCCTACACGGTGGAGCCTGGTGATACGCTCTTTGTGATTGCAGAAAGCTTTGGCGTGACCCTAGAGGAATTGATCGCCTACAACGGCATCACGGACCCCAACCTTCTGGAAGTGGGTCAAACGTTGCTGATCCCGAATGCGGCATCTGGCGATCCTGGCAATGCAGCGGTTGCGCTACCTTTGGCAGATGTTGCCGTGGTGCGTGCCCGTCCTGGTGACACGGTTGCTGAGCTAGCTGCCCGTTATGGGCAAGGCGTGGAGCAATTTACTGCACTTAATGCGATTGACCCTGCGCTACGGCTCTTTCCTGGTCAACCACTGCTTGTGCCCAGAGATGCGCTGGGCAGCGAACCCCTGCGTTTTGGCGCAGTCCGCAGCGTCAATATCCCCACGCAACTGGTGCAAGGGCGCACAGGCAGCGTCATTGTGGAAACCACCCACCCGTTGCAACTTGATGCAACTTGGAACGAGTTGCCACTCACCTTCATGCCACTTCCCGAAGATGCAACGCGCCAGTTTGCTTATCTACCCGTTCCCGCCTTAATCAGCCCCACATCCTACTGGCTCACCATCTCGTACACCGCATCTAATGGGCTGCTCTTAAATCAATCTTGGCCGATTGCCGTGGCGGAGGGTCCTTATGAGAGTCAAGAGATCAACCTGCCCGATGACCGCGGTGGCTTGCTTGCAGCAGATATTGCTGTGCCCGAACTGGAAAAGGTCACAGCCGTCTGGTCACAACGCACACCCGAACTCTACTGGACAGAGCCTTTTTCTCGCCCGATCTCCGTAGAATATCCGACCACCAGCCCCTATGGTACACGCCGCAGCTATAATGGCGGGCCCTATGCCAGCTATCATGAAGGGCAAGACTTTGGCGTGCCAGCCGGTGTGCCGGTGGTCGCGCCGGGAACAGGCGTGGTCGCACTGGCAGAGCCGCTCAATGTACGTGGAAATGCTGTCATCATCGATCACGGAGGCGGCGTCTTCAGCGGCTATTGGCATCTGAGCGAATTAACGGTTGAGGCAGGGCAGTCGGTCAATGCAGGGGACATCATAGGCTTGTCGGGCAACACCGGCCTCAGCACCGGCGCACATCTGCACTGGGAGCTACGCATCTATGGCATTGCCGTCGATCCCGTGCAATTCTTCGACGTCCCACTCATCGCGCCACAATAAGCCCCGTCCCTGGACATTTGGGTCACTCCGAGCCACTTATCCTCAGAACGACAAAGCACGGATCCCAAGACCAAGTTATACTTGGAATTGAAACCCGTGCTTCTGATATTTAGGTAGTTCAGAGCTAGATCGTCGTTCGCTCGTGAATCGTGCGGATATACTGCTCAGTGGTCGAGAGTGCCGAGGGTATCGGTTCGTCATCATCGTCATCGTGGCGGCGACCTGCGGTTGCCAACCGTGATGGCCCGACGCCTGGCACATCAATCAATGCCTGGGCATCACTCTGCGCCAACTTCAAAACACCTTCCGCCATCATCGCACCCGCGGCCTCGCGCTGCTTCACAGCACTGGAACCGAGTAGATTCTTGGTTTGGGTGATAATGCCCAAGAGATCATGCACAGGCTTGGTGCCTGCGCCGATGACAAAGCCGGTAATCAACACATCCCACACCGCAGGCACTGCATCCAGAAGACGTGGCGTCAGTGGACGCAGATAGTCAAACAGACGCATTCCAGTGTAGTTGGCAATCAAAACCCCCAACACCACAGCTAGCACCAAACTGGTGCCACTCTTGAAGTGGGTATACTGCGAAGCGTGCAGATTGGCCGGTTGCCACTCACGTAAATTGAGTAAATACCAATCAATGTAATTCCACAACACCTCAATGAAACGCTCCACGGCAATGGATGCCGCCAACAGGGGCAGCAGTACTATCCAGAGTGATGGCTCACTCATCGTTTCTGTCACAATTTCTTGAGCCGGAGCAGCGGCAAGAAGGGTTGTGGTGGGCAAGCCCAGGGCAAGCATGGCAGCCGTTAGGCCCCATCCCAAACGCTCTATTTTAAATTGTTCTCTCTGCATAGCGGACATCTCTCTTCTTCCTCCGCAAACCGTCTAATAAGCTTTGGCAAGTTCCACCAACAGGCGCACACCATACCCAGTTGCGCCTTTGGGCGAAAGTGGATTGCTGTCGCTCTGGCTCCACACCATCGCAGCAATGTCCAAATGTGCCCACGGGTAGCCCTCGGTGAAATGTTCAATAAATTTTGCGCTGGCGGCAACACCGGCGGTACGTCCGGCGCTATTTTTCACCTCCGCCATCTCGCTCTTGATTTCATCTTTATACTCATCATACATGGGCATAGGCCAAAGACGCTCACCGCTGGCAGTTGCTGCAGCGAGTAATGCCTCTTGAAAGGCATCGTTGTTGGAAAACAAGCCAGCCGCCTGCGTACCCAACGCCACCCCAATCGCTCCTGTCAAGGTAGCCAAGTCTACCACGGCTTTGGGATTATAGCGTGCAACATACCCCAGCGCATCCGCCAGAACCAAACGTCCCTCAGCATCGGTGCTGATAATTTCAGCCGACTTCCCTGTGATCCCTGTCCAAATATCACTAGGACGGAAAGCATCGCCATCGGGCATGTTCTCCACACAAACCGCCAGCCCAAGCACACGACGCGGCAATTTGAGGCGCGCAATGGTCTCCATCGCACCGACTACGGCGGCAGCCCCACCCATATCACCCTTCATTAACCACATATTTTCAGGGGACTTGAGGCTAATCCCCCCCGTATCAAAGGTAATGCCTTTGCCCACCAAAATCAGCGGTGCTTCTGCTGTACTTTCTAGAGTACCTTCTTCAGCATTCTCTTCTGAGTTTGTATCAGGCGCATGTTCGAGAATGATCAGCTTGGCAGAGCGCCGGCTTCCCTGGCTCACAGCCAAGAGGATGTTCATGCCCAACTCGCGCATCTTCTTTTCGCCCAAGACTTCACATTTCAGCCCCACCTCCTGTGCCATCGCCTCGGCTCGACGGGCAAACTCGGCAGGGAATAGCACATTGGGCGGTTCACTGACATAATCACGCGCAGCCTTCACACCCAGAGCCACCGCTTCGCCTATGCGTACCCCGTTGGCAACCTGAGGGAGCCGCTCATTGTCAAACTCTACCACGACACCACTAGCAGGCCCTCTTTGTTTGCTCTCGCGGCGATATTGGGGAGCTTGATAGAATGCCAAAAGCATTCCTTCAGCCAGGGCTTGTGCAGCAGCCTGTGCATCAAGTCCACCCGCCCCGCTGCCATGCACGATGGTAGCAAAGTGGTTGACCTTCTTAAGCCTGACCAACGCACGCGCCGCCACAGCCGCAGCCTTGCGTGCGCTTTGCAGATCAAATTTCTCTTGTTTACCCAACCCCACCAGCAAAACGCGTGGTGCAGGGATCTTGCCATTTGTATACAGCAGCGCTGTCGAACTGGCCTCACCACTGAAGTCACCCGTACTCAGCAAAGAGGTAATGGCCCCATCCAGTGCAGAATCAAGCGCGCCAGTCGCCCCGCCCGGTGTAGTTACTCCTTCAAAAAGGTTGACCACAAGACAGTCAGCGGCAGTTTGGGCAATATCTCCCTGAATTACCTGAAGTTCCATACAAAAATCTTTCCCACTCTATGCGAGAGAAGCAGATATTATAAATCGAGCTAGCCCAACTTCGTGCGCAAACGAAGTGCCGCCTCATCCAGCATGTCATCGGTTTTGCAAAAGCAAAAGCGTGCCAGATTATCCGTCAAATATTGATGATCTGGACTATAGAAAGGGCTGGGGGGAATGGCAGTGACACCCACATCGGTCGTAAACCAGCGGCAAACCGCCACATCACGCAACGTTCCAGCAGGCACAGGAACATCCAAATGTCCCGTCGCCACTAAAATAAAGTAGGAGCCATCCGGTCGCACAGGAGTCAGCCCCACATCCTCCAAGGCCGAAAGCAGCTTATCACGCTTGGCTTGATAGGTCATTGCCAACCATTCATAATAATTTTCTTTAGGCGCTTGCACCACAGCAGCTGCCACAGCTTCTTGCAGCGGTGTTGCCACCGTAAAAGGAATCCACTGATGCGCCATCAGCACAGCATGAACCAGTGGCACCGGGCCAATCGCCCAGCCAATCTTCCAGCCCGTCACCGAAAAAGTTTTGCCCGCGCTACCCAAGGTCAGCGTTCGCTCCCACATCCCCGGCAGCGTCGCCAGCCGTACATGCGTGGTGGGCGTGCCATCTGCCGCAGGGTAGACCATGCGCTCATAGACCTCATCACTGAGCACCAACACATTGTGCTGCTGTACCAAATTGGCGATCTGCGTCAATTCTTGCAGAGAGAAGACCTTGCCAATGGGGTTCATCGGCGTGTTGACCACCAGCAATTTGGTGCGTGGACTAAAAGCAGCCGCCAGTTCGTCCATATCCAAAAGCCACTCGCTGGCAGACGTAGAGCCTTCCACCGCGCGCAGCGGCACAAAAACAGGCGTCCCCCCTGCCATCGTCACCGCCGCCGGATAGGAGTCGTAAAATGGCTCAATCAGAATCACCTCGTCACCAGGGTCAACCAACCCTTGCATGGTGGCGAAAATTCCCTCGGTGGCTCCCGTGCTGATCACAATCTCGCGCAGGGGGTCAAGCTCGCGCCCAAAGAGCGGGCTATAGCACTCTGCCAAGGCGTTGACCAAGTTGATTTGTCCTGCACTGCGCGCATATTGATTGAGGTTAGCGTCAATCGCCTCTTTGGCGGCATTCTTTATAAAATCGGGCGCAGGAAAGTTGGGGAATCCCTGCCCCAAATTAACAGCATTGTATTGGTTCGCCAGTGCCGTAAACTCGGCAAAGACCGTCGCTCCAAAGCCGCGCACACGCATTGCAGGCGCAAACGAACGCACAGCACTAGCCGCAATGGATTGGTTGGACATGGGCCCCTTCTTATAGGTTGGGCATGCTTGGTTGGATCAAGTAACAAGTAACAGGTAGTTCGCCAGTACACTGTAGCAGACACAAGGCGCTGTCCAGAGCGAACGCTGGAGCCTTGGAGCCAGGGTGCATACCAGCCAACATTATAGCCGAATCAGCCGTTGGTGGCTAGGTTAATTCTGCACCAGCAAAGGTTTCAGCGATGCCCCAACTTCTCGCGCACCTGCACCAGCGCATCGTCGCCGCCCACATTGCCAGGAAAGACCACATAGGCAAGACCAGGCAAGCGGCTTCCCTCCTCCGTGCGCCAGACAGGAACCCCCGGTAGAAGCTGCCCCAACACCAGCGCACGCCGCACCCGAAGTGCTTGCGTTGCCAGGTCGCTTGAGGTGATTCCCCCCTTGGCAACCAAATAGCGCGGCGCAACAGACAATCTGGCAACAATGGCAACCAGTGCCGAGGAGACTTGCTGTCCAATCGCAAGGCTGCTCGTGGCATCATGCCCCGTAACTAACTGGCGGCTAGTGTAAAGCACAACATCGCGCCCATCCGCCACTGCGCTCACCACAGCCGCCTGCGCTTGAGCAATGGCACTTTGCCGCGTGTCGCCTTCAAGAAGCTCAGAGACCTTGATCTCCACAGGTACGATGTCCGGTTGGGCCAACAATAGTTCAACTTGTGAAGTCGTCTTGGGTACATAGGAGCCAACTACGAAGAGTCCACCCCCCTGGCTGGGCAGCGACAGATCGGCGGTTTCAAGCAAAGGTCGCGTGGCAAGCCCTGCGCGTATCTGCACAAAGGAGGCGGCAGTGCGATAGAGAAAGCGGCGTCCCGTTGCTTCCACCTCAAGCAGTGCCAGCACCAACACTTCCATGTCACGCAAATCTGTGGCGTTGACTACACAGACCTGTCCCGGCTCCAGCGCCGCCAACTTAGACTGCACAACGCTTGGCCCGCCCACTCGCAGATCATCCAACGAAATGGATGCCACTTGCTCGGCGTCAATTTTGCCCTGGTTCTTTTCTGCCACCCACTCGCGCAAATTGCTCGCTTTATAGCCAAAGGCTGCATCTTGGGCAAAGGGTGTCTGCGCCGCAGGAACAAGTTGCTCCCCTTCTGGCCTGCTTTCTGCCACATAGTGCACGTCGTGGATGGTATAACGTCCCCCTTCGCGGAAGTAGGGGATAATCAGCGTGGCAGCATCGACAATGCCCAGTGCTGAAGCCAGCGCATCCACCTCACCGGGGTAATGACCGCGCAAAGTGGAATCACTGCGGCTGACCACCGTGAAGGCTTGCCCTGTCTGCACCCCTGCCGCAGCAAGCGCCTGCCCAATTTCAATATTGAGGGCTTGCGCCTCAGTCAGAGGCAGGCTGCGCGAATTGGTCAAAATATAAAAGACGGGGCCGGGTGTCGCTAGCTCCCGCGCCAGTTCTTCAACACCCCACGTTGTCAGCACCGGCACATCATAGACCGTCTGCGTCCCCGTGGGGTCATCGTCCAACACGACTACTTTACTTGCCTTGTTCAATTTGGCCTGAATCTGCGGCAGCAAAGTGGTGGGCCAAATGGGTGGCAGTGTGGCGTACAGTTCAACTTGGGAGAGAATTTTTTCTTGCATAATGGGACTCGTTAAAGTTGGGGCCAACCCACAATGGGCAAGTGGGTTTCGGCTTCGATGGCGAGCAGCCGGTTGTATTTCGCAAGGCGCTCTGATTGCGTGATGGAACCTACCTTGATCTGATCCCCTGCCCATCCGACCGACAGATCTGCCAGCCAGTTATCCTCGGTCTCACCTGAACGCGCGCTGATCGTGACTCGCCACCCGGCGCTGCGTGCCAAGCGACAGGCTTGTGCAGCTTCCGTCAGCGTGCCAATTTGGTTTACTTTGAGCAACAGTGCATCCGCCGCGCCCTCGTCAATCGCACGCTGGATACGCTGGGGATTGGTACAAAGCAAGTCATCACCCAACACCAACGCCTTGCCGCCAATCGTCGAGCGCAGTTCAGGCCAAAAAGCCCAATCATCCTCCGCCAAGCCATCCTCGACGCTGACAATCGGGTACTTCTGCATCCACTCGCCAATCTTGGCAATCATGCCGCGGCTATCTAGCGCAGCACCATCTAAATGATAGCGCCCGTCCACATAAAAATGCGAGGAAGCCACGTCAATTGCCAGCACTACGTCACGTCCTGGCACGTAGCCCGCGTCGCGAATTGCTTCAACAGCATCATCAAACATAGCGGTGACGTTGGCAAAGGGTGGAGCCAATCCGCCTTCGTCCGCCGTGAGCATCCGCATCTGATATTTGCGCTGCATCAACTCAGAGGCCGCTTGATAAACTGCCACCGTGGTCGCAAGCGCATCATCCATCGTGGTCGCCGCCGCAGGAACCAGCAGCAAATCTTGGATGGGCACTTGCCCACCCGCATGTTTGCCGCCACTAAAGAGGTTAATCGTAGGGCGAGGTAATGTTGCCACTGTTGCGCGTGCGGTGGCACCCTGCCCGCCTGTCACCCCCGCCAAAACGTCGGCAAAGTGCTGATAGAGTGGCACACCCCGCTCGATTGCCACCGCACGCGCAAAAGCCAAGGAGACCGCCAGAATGGCATTAGCCCCCAGCCGCGCTTTGTTGGGCGTGCCATCCAGCGCCAGCATCGCCTCATCCAGCGCAGATTGGTCGGCAAATTCCTCTCCTGCCAACGCCTTCTGCAAATCAACGTTGATATGGGCAACGGCTTGGCGACAGCCCAATCCCCTGTAGCGCAGCGGGTCGCGATCGCGCAATTCCAGTGCCTCCGCCGCCCCTGTAGAGGCCCCAGATGGAACCGAAACTGTGGCAATCGCGCCACTTGCCAGGGTACAAGTCGCTTGCACAGTCGGGCGACCGCGGCTATCCAGAATCTCTAATGCGCTGAGTTGGCGAATGGTGGGCATGAATCTTATCAAACTCTCGTTCGGTGAGTGATGGCAGAATTAGAAATCGAAAGGGCTAACTTCTTGAGGAGCGCGGCAAGCGGCAGTTCGCTTGTTCTAACACCGCAGGATTCACCACACGCTGTGGCACTTCCCCGCGCAATGCCTGCATGACATGGCGTGCTGCTTTAGTGGTCAAGTCAAGAATGGCGGCTTCGGAATAAAATGCGGCGTGGGGTGTGGCAATGACGCGCGGATGATTCAGCAAAGGATGGTCGGCGGGCGGCGGTTCGCTGCTCAATACATCCAGCGCCGCACCCGCAATCTGCCCAGCATCAAGCGCAACAATCAACGCCGCTTCATCCACAATCGGCCCGCGCGATGTGTTGATTAGATACGCGCTGGGCTTCATCATACCCAGCGCCTCTCCATTGATCAGCCCGCGTGTTGTTGGCGTCAACGGCAGATGCAGCGACACGTAATCCGCCACTGCCAGCAATTCAGAGAGATCATTCGTGGCACGCCCCCAAGGAGCCAATGCATCCGGCGCAAGGCGTGGTGTATACGCCATCACCTGTAAACCAAAGGCCCGCGCTCGTTCTGCCACTGCCTGGGCAATGTTGCCATAACCCACCAGCCCCAGCGCTTGCCCGCGCAATCGGGGCATTCCGCGCATCCCCTCCTGATTCCAAAGCCCCTGGCGCGTTGCATCCACCAACGGCACAATACGTCGCCCACAGGCGAAGAGCAACGCCAACGTATGCTCGGCGACTTCATCCATACAGAAGTCCGGCACATTGGTGACGACAATGCCTAATTCCGTTGCGTGCGCCACCGGAATGTTGTCCAACCCAATCCCATAGCGGCTGACAATTCGACAACGCGTAGCAACGTCTAGCGCTTCAGGAGGAAGCTGCCGCCAACAGGTGAGAATTGCATCCACGTCTTTGGCAAGCGCCACCATCTCGTCGGGCGCACCCTGCGGCGCGACGACAATCTCCGCATCCACCTCAGCCAAGATGGCGCGTTCAACGTCTAAATTAGGCCAAGCATAGTCAGTAACGAGGACACGAAAGGACATGCGCTATGGAGAGAATGACTTAGGTAGCAGCTTCAATAGAGTGAAATGGATGGAAACGGTAGACATTTACGTATCAAGCCATTCAAAAGTTCTACTAATCAGCAGTTCATGCTTTGTGGCATGATGGGTACTCTTCATTGGGACAGAACGAACCGCAAAGTGATGACTGCTGGCGAGATTGCGTATATCATTAGTGTCGTCATAGGTCATAAGAAAGTCACCACGGAAGGTATCCACCAATTCAAATAATGCCGGGTGGTCAACTTGAGAATGGGTGTATAGCCGCCTACCGGCAACAGTATAGGGAGGATCAATAAAAAAAATTTTGTCTGATTGAGCAGCAAATCGACTACATGTTTCGAATGCGTCACCATGAATGAAAGTAACTTTACCGCAGATCCGGTGAATTTCAAGAATTCTTTTTTTAAGAGTATCAGGATACCACCGGGACAAAATTCCTTTTCCACCTTCGCCCAATTTAACAAAACCCGCGCCAGTGGCAAGGATACCGCCACGATTCACGCGGTTCTTCACAATAGTGGCAAACGCACGGTCTCTCAATGATAATCCAGAGCGGTTAATCGCATCAGTGGCACTCTGTGGCGTCAATTCCATCGAAACAATTTGATCGGCTAGCCAGTACGCATCATCACTAAGGATTATCTTCCATACAGCAGCTACATCTTCGTCAAGCTCAACCATAGTGACACTTCGGACAAGACTTTCAAATGCTGCCGTTAAGCTGATAATACCTCCACCAGCAAACGGTTCAACCAAATCTGTATCTGATCCACCTTTATGATTTAACCAGCGACGAACTAAGGGAACTAACCATGTCTTTCCACCTGCATAGCGAAATGGGCTTCGCAATGGAACAGAGGAGATATTTACAATTTGGTTTGCATTAATTCCTAACCCAGCATCAAGGTTAAGATTGCCAAACAATGGAATTTGCATAATTAGCCAGAAAAAGGATTGGGAGAATCAACAGTTTCAGGTGGACTACCACTATGTTTAGCATCTAATCGCGCCTGAAGGACCCCTATCAAGTCCTCTACCTTCCCTATCTTGGGAGTTGTAATGATATTCAATGCAGGCCAAAACTTAGTAAAGATGCGTCGATTGAGTACAAGAGAGTTCATGCCTTGAGCCTGAGGTTGGAGATCATATAGAAGCCAACAGACTTCTGCCTCTTCACGACTTACTTCAGGAAGACTTGGCAAAGTATCAAAAAACGCTGTCTGGGTCACAACAGCAATCTTTTTATTCCAGGAGCGCAGAATAGTACCTTTGTAAAGAAGTTGAGGGACTAGTCGTTTGCGAGAAGAGGAAAGATAATCAGGCTTTGGGCTGTTAAGTCCTTCCCAACTCATGTTGTATCGTGCTTGTCTATCATCCATAAAGTATCTAAACGGATTACGCACATTACCAGAAATATAAACCGCCTGCACCTCAACTGCTCCAAAATCCCGAACCTTGCCATATTCATCATATGAGACCACAACAAGATCAATATTCCCCGCCGATTGTCCTGTTTCCTCTCGAAGTCGTACTTCAGAAAAGGAAGTCCATGAATCTTGTGGTGGAAAGAAGAATTCTGCGGCATGTTCTGCAATGAGCCAGTCCTGTCGAAAACGAACTGGGCAAGTGATGACAAGATTATCCCCTTGCCGAATACTACAAACGCCTAGTGGATCGTCGGCTTTGTCCTTTGTGCAATTTGCGCTAGCGTTGTTAAATGGACATAGCCTGAGTCATCGGTAACGTTCAGCGCTATCTGATAAGTCCTCTACTGGAAAACCGAATACCTCGCCAAGAGGTTGCCCTGCCATTACTGGTTTCGTTGCCAATATTCATTAAAGAAGCCGATAGGACTTACGAATTGCAAGTAACACCTCATATAAAACTACGCCTTTGCTGTATTGTGGGATATACGCCAGCCCCAAGTCAAGGCGATAATCGCCGCCACACACGCCCCCACCAGAAGCATCCACCAGCCTAGTGGATTCGCTGGCTTGGCATGCGGAACGGGACGCGTCCCCAAGATTCGTTGCGCAGATTGCTGGCGATGGGTACGCTCTAATGCCTCATGCAGATTCTCACGAAAATGGGCTGTGGGTTGCACCAATGGCACAGCACCACAGACCTGCTCTGCCACTTCAGTCAGCGGGGCCAAATCTGGGGCCAACACTGCGATCGCGGCGGTCATATTATCACCCACCTGCACCACAACTTGGTGACTAGCGGGTTGACGACGAGCCGTTACACGGCGAAAATGCCCTTCCAAAACATCTTCAGCGTCCAGCATCCGGCCATTGCCCATGTCAATCCCGGGGGGAGGCTCCGGCTGACGCCACAGTTGCATCCAAAGCGGCCAAGAGGCCATATTCAATCTTTTGCTCCACAAAGCTGTAGTCTCCACGCCGTTTTTTCCTACTCCTAATCCTGCGCCACAAACGCTTACATATCGACCATGCTGCTCTACCTAAGACTCACCATCTAAGACTCACTGTTCGCATCAGAAGATACGTCAGACGATTGTGTTGCGGGATTCCCACCCCAGCCGCGTGATTCTAGATCCTGGCGCAATGCAGCCAATGTGCGGAAATAAAGTGACTTGATGGCGCTTTCGCTCTTGTCCATCAACTCGCCAATCTCCAAATTCGACATCTGCGAACCAAACTTCCACAAAAGCAGATTGCGTCGTTCATCGGGCAAGCGGTTAATGGCAGACCAAAGTGCCTCATGGTTCTCTTCCTGCTCCACCTTCTCGGCAGGCGAATCATCTTCGGCACTATGTGACCACAGTCGATCCAGCGACATGAAGCGGCGACGGCTGCGGTCGCGGTGCCAGTTCGCCATTAAATTGTGCGCAATGCGGAACAGCCATGCAGCAAAAGGCGCACCCCGATCTTCATAGCTGTCCAAATTGTCCAGCGCCCGATAGAAAGTGCGTGCCGTTAAATCCTCGGCCTCTTGTACATTGCCCACGCGATGATAAATATAGCCATAGATACGGTCTACATAGCGTTCATAGAGAATGCCAAAAGCCATAGGCGCTTTTCGTGCCTGCTCCACCAAAAGCGCCTCGGCCCGAATCTCCTCCTGCGTGAGATTCTCGGTAGAAACGGGTTCTTCGACTGGTGCAACCTTAACAGGCTGCGGTTCAGCCGGTGCAGGCCGAAAGGCATCAAAGATTCGATTGTTTAAAAAAGAACGTTCGCGCAAAGTCACTTGCGTATCCTCATCCGCCCTAAAAATAGCGTTTTGACTAAACTCATGGTTGCCTCACTTCTGCCACAGGTGTGTGCCACAGGATATGCTCAACAGAGAACAATGTACACGTCCCTCTTCGCAAATCCAGTTCACACGCAAGTCTACTGCACAATGCCGTGCAATGACAAGAAATAAACGATTACATGCGTAAATAGTTCCCACGCATGGAGATTTCCCCTCCACACTGAATTTCTGGCTACATAGCAAGTCTACAGCACTAAAGCGCTGAGTTCATGCGTCATTTGTCCCCTACCGACAAAGAAACATAACGAGAAATCGGCAGCACGCAGATCCGATGAGTGACAACCTGATTCTATGGAGAGTTTTCAGCCATTCCCAAAGTTATTTATTTTAGGCTACAAGTATGGTATACTCAACTGAATTTGCATAGGCGGATCTGTCGCTCTATGCTAGAACCAAACAATTCCTAACGACTATATCCTACCCACCATGAGAGTAAACATGGCTGGGCCGAGCATGACCAGGGAGGAACCTGTGCGGGTAAGCTGTCTTCAAGAAAATCTCGCCAAAGGTCTTTCAATTGTTGGCCGCGCTGTCTCCTCGCGTAGCACGCTTCCCGTCCTGGGCAATATTTTGCTCGAGGCCAAAGATAACGAGCTACGTCTAGCAGCAACCAACTTGGAGATCGGCGTCAATTGTTGGATCGGCGCAAAAGTTGAGGATGAGGGATCGATTACGGTTCCTGCCAAGTTGTTGAGTGACTTTGTGAACAACCTGCCACCAGAGCGGGTTGACCTGGAACTGGCAGTGCGTACGCAAACGCTGCACCTCCGTTGTGCACGCTATGATGCCAACATGAAGGGAATTGATGCCGCCGACTTTCCCATCATCCCTACTGCTGGCACAGGCACACAACAGGATGACCAGGAAGATGTCTTGG
>JBBQIG010000049.1:0-14541 GCA_038324715.1 Anaerolineae bacterium
AGGCTACAGCTATGACTTCTACAGTGAGCATCAGCTTCATAATGGCGACGTTGACCTGAGTGCCTACAAAATCGTCATCAGCCAAGTCCATCCTGAATATTGGACAGCGCACATGTATGACCAGATTAAAGGGTGGGTCAACGAGCAAGGAGGACGCTTTATGTACTTGGGTGGCAATGGCTTGAACTGCGAGGTAGAGGTGCTAGACGATCACCGCATGCGCTTCAAGACGCATGTAATCTCTGGGCCAAATGGCACGGGAGCCGTTGATCCCAAAGATCCCGCCAAGGTCTATGAGAGCCGCTTTGGACGCACCCACGAATCAGAAGCGAATCTGCTGGGCGTCGTCTTTACAGAACCCGGCATCATGACCGCAGCCCCCTATGCCTGTCTAGCCCCGGAACATTGGGTCTTCACTGGCACAGGACTGAACCAAGGCGATCTCTTTGGCAAGATCAGCCAGCACGAGCGCATCCCAGGCGGTGCATCGGGCCATGAAACCGACAAGATGAGTCCCTCCTCGCCGCCCAACACAAAGTTGCTTGCCAAAGGCACCAATCCAGAAAATGGTGGGGCCGACCTCACCATTTATGATACAGAGAGTGGTGGCGCTGTCTTCTCCGTCGGCTCCATCACCTGGTCTGCCTGTGTACTCGTAGACCCCTACATCTCGCGCATCACGTCGAATGTGATCAATCACTTCCTGGAATAAATGTACTCTGTTGCCCTACTCCTTTGAGGAAGCTGGAAACCCTTTGGGTGGCTTCCTCGAGGGTTGCCGCCAAAACTCATTTCCAAAGGCATATCATCATGCAGCAGCCCATCCAACTCCCTCAATTTCCCGCGGTGCAGACAACGAGCAATGCCACGGAGTTCTTGGAACGAATGCAACCCTTGCTGCTCGAAGAAGAAGCGCGCTATGGTCTCATGCTCGGCATTGCGCTCACTGTTGCGCGCCAGCCCGACTATTACAGCCAGCACCTGCCCTACTTTGCAATTGCCGAGGATGCCGATGGGGTTGCTGCCGCTGCGGTGATGACGCCACCCCACGGCTTGATTGTCTATAGCGAGCGAACAGACTCTGCACCGGGTTTAACTGCCATTGCCAAAAACTTACTCAATTCGGGGTGCTCACTGCCTTCTGCAAATGGTCCCGAGCCAGTCTGCACATACTTTGCATCGATTTGGGCCGAGCTTGCAGGGGTGAGCGCTGAGGTTGGCGTGCGTGAACGCGTCTTTGAATTGCGAAAGGTCACTCCCCCCACCTACAGCCCAGGGCAGTTGCGTCAAGCCACAGCTGCTGATATGGATCTGCTCTCACAATGGTATATGGAGTTCGTAGCCGAAGCGTTGGCAGGAGACAACAAGCCAGATGGCACCGAAGCGCGCCGCCGCATCGAAGACAAGGTGGAACAAGGTGCAATCTATGTCTGGCAAGATCAAGCGGGGGAAGTCGTCTCATTCGCTGGAACCTCGCGCCCAACACCCACGGGTATTGCCATCGGCCCTGTCTACACCCCACCCCAATTTCGCGGCAAGGGTTACGCCTCTTCATGCGTAGCGCAACTGAGCCAACTGCTGCTCGACCAAGGGCGACAGTTCTGCACCCTCTTCACCGATCTAGCCAACCCCACTTCAAACCACATCTATCAGAGCATCGGCTATCGTGCAGTCTGCGACTATACGGTCTATTTCTTCAAGGATTACAACCTGTAAATTCAGAAGGCGGCGGCATATTCGTCCTTGTATACATGCGCCGTATACATACGCCCGACAGATTACGAAATCGCAAGTCGCATCCGTGTCACAAGTGGTGTATGCTTTGGGCATGATATCTTCGCCCCCAACAGCATGGCTGCGTCGTCTTTTCGTTACATTACGGGTAGACCAGTGGACGCTTAATTTATTCGTCTTCATAGCGCTCATTTTCTCAGGCCGCCTGTTTCAAGCGGATCTGGTGATACGTTCTACACTGCTGGCGTTGTCCTTTTGCCTAGCCTCCAGCAGCCTTGCTATGCTAGAGACTCTCCTTCGTCCTCGCGTTGGCCAACCAGTAAAGCTTATATCGACCAATCGGCGACCATTATGGTTTCTGATCATCGCTAGCCTAGGCGTCCTCAGTCTTGCCATCGCGTTAACATTGGAGAACGAAATAGAACTACTGCTGGTGATGGTCTTGTTTTTTGGATCCCAGATCGCCTACCGACTCTATCTGCGCAAGGTGGTTATTGTGCATCTAATGTTGCTGGCGCTGGGGGTTGTGCTGCGCGTCGTTGCGGGTGCGCTGGTGATCTTCGTCACTCAGCTCTCGCCATGGCTCTATATTTGTGTCAGTTTGCTCGCCCTCTTCTTAGCGATTGGTCGGGTCCGGCAGCAATTCATTGAGTCCACCGAAGAGGAACCGCAGCCAAGTTCCGTGCTCAGTCAGTACACGTTGGTTTTCTTAGATCATCTGCTCAGTCTCGTACTTATCTCCTCCCTAATCGCCTACACCTTCTACAGCTTTCAGGCCGAGACAGCCCTGGCGGGCGGTGGGCGTATGTTAATAACCACACCATTTGTCTTTTACGGCCTGGCCCGCTACCTCTACCTTATTCATGTACGCAAACTAGGTGGCGCGCCGGATGATCTCTTATTCCAAGACAGGCCCCTCCTTGTGACGAGCCTTCTATGGATACTTAGCGTCGTGCTCCTCATTTACAGTAGCTAGCCTGCAGTAAGCATCGCTGGTGTTATGAATTGTCAAAACACAAAAAAGGGGCCAGCAAAGGATGAATACTCTGCTAACCCCTTTTCTACTTCCTATGCGATCAATGCTACGAGTGCATCACAAAGCCACCATCGACATTCACACATTGCCCGGTCACATTGTTTGCCCGCGTCGAAGCCAAAAATACAGCCATGTCTCCCATATCCTCCGGCGTCTGCCAGCGCCTGAGAGGCACCACCTTCTCAATCTTCTGTGCACCCCACGTTTCGAAGTCCACACGCTCTTCAGGCGGCAAATTGTTCATCTGCCCCTGCCACACGCCCCGATTAAGAGGTGTGGCGACCATGCCAGGATTCAGCACATTGACACGCACATTATAAGGGGCCAAATCTTTGGCGGCACACTGGGCAAAGTTGATCATCCCTGCCTTGGCCGCGCTATAAGGCGGATCTGTCTGCGAACCAATCTGTCCTGCCACTGAGGCAATTAAAAGCCACGAGCCGCGCTGTCGTTCCACAAAACCAGGCACAAAAGCATGGGCTGTATTCACAGCACCGATTAAATTAACCTCCAAAACACGCGGCCAATCGCTGGGTTCTAAGTTCCAGAAAGGGAAGCCTCCCTTGCCAGACCCCATCCCCGCGGCATAGACCAAATGCTCCGCACCACCAAAGGTTCCATCAATCTCCCTGACAGCCTGTTGCATGGCAGCATAATCCGTCACATCTGCCACCACGCCCAATGTCGGCACACTGTACTCGTTGGTTAGCTCCAGCGCAGTCATCTTCACCGACTCGGCGCGGTCAGTCAGCACCACACGCGCCCCCTCGGCAGCAAATGCAGCCGCAATGGCACGCCCAATGCCACTAGCTGCACCTACGACAACTGCCACTTGTCCTTCTAATCTTAAATCCATCAATTCCCCCTCTTTTTCGAGTATTTCAAAGCTCATTTTGAAGCTATAGATAGCTCATCTTACACGCGGGGGATGCGAAAGCGCAACGGCCAACGGAAACGCAATCTTTGCCGCTTGGCGCGCATCTCTTCTGGCGTCAAGGCCAAATTGATCTGGAAGGAGACAATCCAACCTAGCGCAATCAACAGCGTTCCCATCGCAAAGACCCAGCCAATATTCACCCCCCATCCAACCAAAAAGACCCCAACAAAGGGGCCAATGATGCCCCGAACCCCTGCGATGGTTGCCTGCACCGCTGCATACTCCACGATCTGATCCGGGTCCGAAAGTTGAATACAGGTGTTGAGCATCCCCAACTCCATACCCGCCGAAATAATCCCTTGGGCAATAAAAGCAGGAAGCAGCATCCAGCCATTGGTGGCAAAGATATAACAGAAAGGCACAACGGCAGCAAAGAGCAGGTTCAGACGCATCACCCAAATGCCACCCCGCTGATCCACTGCCCGCCCCCAATAGAAATAGCCAAGCAGCCATGTCACCGACTGGACTGTGCCCAAGTAGCCCAGTTGGGTGTATGACATTTGCAAGCGATCCACTTGGATGAGCGGATAGTAGGCGGAACCCAACAATGCCCCCAGCCCAAAAAGTGTGACCACAAATAAGTGAATGGCAAAGTTATTATTGCTCAAGACCACGCCCCACAAGTTGCCAATGGAGCGCGTCTCACGTGGAGGGAGCGTACCTTCGTCCACATCTAGACGGCTAAAAAACCAAGTAGACAGAATCCCCATCAAGGCTGCCAATGGAAAAATCACCTGATGGCCCCAATGGTCAAGCATCCATCCCGCGATTGGTGTTACCAGCACAATTGAAGCAGTCATCCCCAGCCGCACCAGAGACATCGCCTTGCCGCGCACCCCCACGGGGTAAATCCCCTGGATAATGCGTGTATAGGCAGGGGAGGGAAATGCCTCTAAGACCCAGAAGATGGTCAGCACTGCCAGCATCCAGTAGACTTGGTTGATGACGGCAAGGATGATAAAGGAGGAGCGCGAAATCATCCAGCACCAGACGGCAAAATTCTTGGTGCGTCGCCCACGCATCAAGACAATGCTCAATGAAGTCAGCATTGCACCCAGATAAGTCTGCGCCGTATAAAGCGCAATCAACTCTGGCCCAGCGCCCATGTGCCGCAGCACAACGGGGATAAACTGAAGTGCCACTGCCCAAAAAACACCAAAGGCTACCGATCCCCACAACTCGGTAAACATGTTATAGCGCACGGTAGCGGGCAGGGTCGATGTAAACCCAAAGCCCAACCAAGAACTGATTCCCCGCAAAGATCGTGCTTGCACAGATACCTTACCTATTTCCCGCTTTAGGCTTAAAGTTCAGACTTAAAATTTCATTTTAGACAACACAAGCCGGTCTCCAGTCAACACCCTACTGGACACCGGCCTATATTAAGACTCATTCCTGAATCGCTTATTCCACTAAAGCAGCCACCGCCACCACACGAAGCTTGCTGGCGGAGATTGCGCTAGCCTTCAGTAATTTCGTGGACACTCTTCTGCACGTTAGCGATGGCAAAGACGTTTTCCTTCCAATTAGGTTGGAAGATACGATCCTTGGCTTTGGCGATGGCGAGATTAGCACCATCGGAGAAGGGAAAACCAGCCATGCCGAAGATGATGGCGGCTTCAATGCGTAAATGGCCTGAGAGAAAGTCCCAAGCCGCTTCTTGCGGCACACCCATCCGCACAATTTCGTCCATGCCCTCTTTGATCATTGTAAGGCACGTGGCTGTAAGCGTTTCGACCAGCGCGGGCTCAAGCAGCGCCATATGCTCGGTCGTGACGCGGTGTGCATTCATCACCGGCGCATAGATGGCACGCGCAATGGCCTCGCCGCGTGCGTAGGACTCTTCAGGCCCACTGTGCAGCGCACAAACGATGTTCTGCTTGGCGTGGATGCCGCCGAACCAGTCGGTGCGCCCCTCTGCTGTTGTCTCATCATTGAAGAGCGGCGGATGGCACGGATGCGCCAGGAAATAGACAATATCCTCGCGTTCTGGCAGTTGCCCGGCATAGGCCGCGGCCGGGTCAAGCGTCATCACCATCGCGCCCGGCTTGACCTTTGGCACCAACGTCTGGCAGATTGTGCCGATCAACGCGTCGGGCACAGCCAAAATCACCACATCGGCGTCGGACACCGCGTCATCCTCAGATGTCACGGAGATCCCGCGCTCGGCCAAGCGTGCTTGGCCCGACGCGCTGACTTCGATATAGCGAACCGCGTAGTCGGCTAGACCTTTGATGTTATCAGTAATGCGGCAGCCCATCTTGCCACCGGCTCCCATTAAGGCAATTGTGGTGCTCATGAGTTTATCTCCTGCAGAACTAGGTACATCTGAAAGTAAGAATCGGGCGCGCCGCAGGGCGCATCCACCAACGTTGATCCAAAACCTGTTGGCGAAACCGTTGATGCCAGATCATTCAAACCGGAAGCGTTGCACCTACTTGCCTGCGCGAATGCGGCCAAAGTAGTCCGCCTTGCCCACCTGCCCACCCTTAAGCGTGATCTCCAGCCCGTCCATGTGCGGATCATCGGCGGCAGCGCGGCAGAGTGGCCCGCCGGGTGCAATCGGCACCATCGCTTCAAGCGCATAGATTCCCAGCGCGGGTGTGGCGTGGCTGCATGTATCTCCCCCGGCGATGCAAGCGCGGCGCAGACCAGTCTCGGCGAGCAGCGTACGCAAGATGTGCCCTTGCTTTTCTGCCAAAAGCGGCCCCACCTGCTCCGCACTTATGCCAAGTTCCACGCCCCTGGCTTTGGTGTTGGCGATGGCGGGATCGTCGGGGCCTTGTGCAGTGTACAGCACGACACTATGACCTGCTGCCAACACGGCCAACGCCGCACGCACAGATCGCTCACACTCGACCTCCGCAGTGGCGGGATCGATCAACGCCATGCTGTCCAAGCGCAGGGTCACAAAGCCATTATGCTCCGCCCAGGCGATCTGCTCCGCAGTCGCTGGCGATCCGCTGCCCGACACAACTACCAACTGCGCCACCGGCTCCAGCGCCAACGTTGGTGCGCCACTGGCAGACAATGCGCTCGCTGCGCCGACCGACTGCCAGTGGCGCACCAACGCATACTCCACACCCGACGAACCCACCACATAGAGTGGCTCGACGCCTGATCGATTCTCCGCCGCGCGCCAGAGTATACGCCCAATCTGGCGCAGGTGCTCGTCATCCAGTGTGTCAAACAAAACCACATCGGGCTGCTCACTCAGCAGTGCAGCAAGCCGCGCATCGACCACGTCATCACTGCCAGCTAGCGCCAGCAGATCGAATGAGCGAATTGTGCGTTGAGTCTGCTGCGCCAGGTGTAGCCGCAGATCACTCTCGTTCATCGGCGTCACCGGATGGCGGCGCATGGTGGGATGCCGATCGAGACGATAGGTGACGCCTTCGACAGTGGCGAAAAGATTGGCAAAGGCCACATAACGACTCAAGATAGGTGCGCCCACCACCATCGGCACATAAGGACTGTGAAAGACAGATTGGCCAATGTCGGTAGCATAGCCAATGCTACCCACTTCAGGCGACGAGTCGAAGGTCGAACAAACTTTGTAATGCACCAGGGGTGCGCCCAAGCGACGCAGATGTTCGAACTTGGGCCGCAGTTCAGCCTCCATTTCCTGCGGGCTCATGGAACGGCTCGCCCCGGCGATCCCCAGTGCGGCTAGATTGGCAAAGCGGCCTTGTAAATGATGGGGTTCGGGCGGCACGAGGAAGAGTGCGGTGGGAATACCCCCAAAGGTAAGCGCCTCCATCGAGTCGGTCGAGCCGGTAAAGTCATCGCCGTAAAAGGTCATAAGCAGGGTAGAGCTCATCGTGCGCCGTACTTCTCCAGCGCCTCACGCAAGGCGCGATGCGAGCGGGCATACTTGGTCAGGTTGAGCCCTTGTACCGCTGCCTCCCACGCTTCAATCAGGCTGGCAACGCCGGCTGCGGGGCCGCTGGGGTGAGCCATGATACCGCCGCCCGCCAGGTACATCAGGTCTGTGCTATTGAGTGCGCGGTAGGTGTCGGGAGCCTGCTCCGCACTTTGACCCGACGAAAAAACTGGCATCACAGTGTAGCCACCCAGCATCGGCGTCAGGCATGCACGCGCGGACGCAATGACCGAATCGTCCGGCTCACTGAATTTGTTGCGGATACCGTTGACATGCAAGTGATCCACCCCTGCCAGTCGCCAAAATTTCTGATAGGCGCGGAAGTCGAACCCCAGCCACGGATGCCTCGTCAGTGCCCCCCAACTATTACGGTGTCCGTGGATCGGCAGTTGGCTCTGTTGCCGCAGCGCCACTACTCCGCTCAACCCCACCGTGATTACGCTAACCATGACACACATCCCGCCCACACTCACCACGGCATCGTGGCTGCGGCGCATTTCGTCCAGGTCGCCGCTGATGTTATAGGCATAGAGTACACGCTTGCCTGTGCGATCGGCGTGCGCGTTGATCACACGCTGCACGGCAGTTGCACGCGCCGCCACAGGTGAATAGGGTGGATTAGCAATTAGCTCGTCATCTTTGATAAAGTCAAGCCCAGCCTCGATCAACGTCTTGACCAAGTCTGCGGTCGCCTCAGGCGATAGCCCCACGCTGGGCTTAATGATGGTGCCGATCAAAGGACGGTCATAGACATTGGCAAGCTTGCGGGTTCCCTCAATGCCAAACTGAGGGCCGGGATAGGCATCCGCAAAGGGCGCGGGCACCTCAATATCTACCAGACGCAGCCCAGAGAATTGCCCAAGTTCAAAAAGATTTCCAGCCACGGTCGACATCAACACTGGCAGTGACGGCCCGACATTGAGATAGGGAAAAGAGAGCACGACCTCCGCCCGGCGATAGACGGGTGGATGCACCCCCGCAGTCTTGGGTGGCTTTGATCCGGGTAGGCTGGGCGCAGCAACGCTTTCCAATTCAGTGATCCGTATCACCTGCGCACCATGCAGCGCGCGCAGCTCGTCAGTTTCGCCAGGCACAGGTACAAATGTACCCGACGACTGTTCGCCCGCCATAGCAGCAACTGCCTGCTCCAGCGGATGCGCGGTTTCAATTAGGTAGGTCGCTAGAATGCGATGGTCGGTGTTTGTGTCCATGCTGGTTGTAATGATGCTGGTTGCGGATTGTAATCTGCAAGTGGATAGTAGGTAGAAAACCGGCCCAACTATAGATAGGGTGGCAGCATTAGGGCAGTCCTAGGGCAGCATCAGGATGATGCAGTCAAGAGCAAGACCCAGTCCCAAGGGTGACCCTGGTCATCACTGCCGCCGGGTGAACTCCACTGTACCCTACTGCCTTCTTCGACTGCGTTGCTATCTACTAGTTCGCCCCGCCGTGGGTCGTACCACTGCGCCGTATACGTAGGCGATGGCAGTTTCAGCGCGACTGCGCCGCCAGCAGGCAGATAGACGGCAACCTGGCTGCGATCTGTTGTCGCCAGAATCGACGGTGCATAACCCTCTTGTGCCGGTCCATCCTCAAGCAGTTCAGGCGCAGGACGCAGGGCAGCGAACGGCGCTATCGCTGTAAAGAAGTGCTTAAGATGCTGGACAAAAGGCAAACTAGGCTGGTCGGTCTCTAAAACCTGGAAAGGCCCCCATGAATTCTCGAAGCCGTGGATGATGCCCATGCCCTGGAACGCACCGCGCCAGGGCGCGCGACGCATGTGCTCGGCGTCGCTGAACTCGTGACCGGGGAAGATGAGAGGCAGTTCCGGGTTGCGTTCATAGGCATATTCGGAGAAGATGGCAGACCCTTGCCAACCGGCAAAGCTCTGCGCAATCTGCTTCTCGATCCCTGCTGCGAGCCATCCTCGTTCCCGGTCGTTGCTGCCCCACTCCTGATACATGATTGCATCAACTGCCTCTGGGTCAGCCGCGAAGCGTTGGGCAAAGGCGGGCAAGCGTGGCCCATTGTGCATGGCGATAGGGTGTCCATGTGGGGCTGTTGCTTTGATCCAGCGGGCGATGCGTATCGCCCAGCGGTCGGCTACTGGCTTATGATGCCAATCACCATTCGGATAGAATTCATATTCGTTCTGCGGCGTCCAGAAGTAGACACAGGTGAACGCATCGTAGCGCGCAATAAGATAGCGCAGCCACAGTTCTTCCCATTCCGGCACGAAAATCTGGCGGCTGTTGAAGGGAAACTCAAAACCCCAGGCCTCCATGATCATCTCCAACCCCAGGTTCAGTGCCTCGGCTTTCTGCACCACCCGATCTACTGTAGCGAAGTAGTCGAGGTTGAAGCGATCAAAGCGGGGTGACTGCTCGCTGCCACCCCATGCCCAGGTGCGGCGTGTCTGCCACTGGCTGTAGCCATCCGGCGGATGGAAGGGGCTGACAGGCACACGCACGCGCAGCAGATTGAAGCCTTGGGCGGCGCGGCGCTCCATGAAGGCATCCACCGGCAGATCACAATGGGCCGCGCCAAAGAGATTGTAGGTGGTGTCGCCCACGATGAGTAGCGGCGTGCCTGACTCATAACGGAAGCCCCACGCATGGCCCGGTGTGGCTTGCAGAAATCCATCTGTGTCGCGCGCGGTAACAGTAAATTCTCCTTGGCGCGTCAGCGATGCATCGGCAGGACGTGTTTGCACTTGAAAGCGCCACGCCCCAGCTTGATCAGGATTAAAGCGCACGCGCCATCTATTGTCACCATCATAAAAGCCAGGCATGGTAAATGTTTGGCCCGACGGCGCATGAAAGAGAACATCCAGCGTAATATCGGCAAATGGTTCGCGATAGGTGCGCTCACTCTGAAACGTCCATTCACCGACTGTGCGACGTGGCAGTGAAGCCGGATTTTGCATAATCACAGACACAGTAAACTCCTTGCAGTGGCTTGTGCTTTTGGTGTAGGTGCTTAGGTCAACTGATTCAGCGCGATAAGTCGGCCCGTTTATCCAACAGCGCACATTGGAAATTTTCTAAATCTCGACTGCCAGTGAGTCGCCAGCTTCTGCACCCGCACCCTCGATTGTCCCAGGTGCAGAATTTAATCCAAATAAATAGGATGCTCCAGCACCTGCGCGCCTGATCGCACATCACGACACCCCAATACCACCACTGCGCCCGACTCTACCGTGAGTGCGGGCGCAGGTGCCTTCTCCCAACTGAAGATCGCTGTTCGCGCATCAAGCGAGAAGGCCAGACGTAGTTGAATTACTTAGTGGCGTGGACAATGTCTTGCAGAGCCTTGCCGTTCTCCTTGAGCCATTGGTAGAGAATAAAGAGGTCAGTGCCAATGCTGAAATCCTTAACGCCCATATCTAGATATTCCTTGGCATCGGCGGGGGAGCCAATCTCGGCGCGGGGACGTACACCCTTCTTGATGCAGGTTTCGATGACGTACTTTTCGACTTCCTTGATTTCTGGAATGTTGCGTTGACCCGCTTTGCCGATGTTCATGCTATAGTCGGAGCCGCCCCACTGCACCATATCCACACCCGGAATGTCGAGAATTTCTTCAAGCTGATCCACTGCGCTCTGCTTCTCAATCATCAACATGACCACCACATTGCGCAGGTGTTCGACATAGGCGTCGGTGCCACCATAGCCCATATAGGTGAAGCGGCGCGTCCCCACCCCATGCAGACCGCCATCGGTCAACGTATCGGGGCGCACAGCTTGCACACAACGCCGCGCCTCTTCCACATTGTGACAGTCGGCAAAGAGCACCGAGTTAAATCCCGACCCAATCGACTTCTGGGCGACAAACTGGTGAGCGTCAAAGTCCACCTTGATCATCATATCGATATCGACCACTTCGGCGGCGCGGCAGAGGTTATCAAGGTCATGTAATGTATAAGGTGCATACTCCGCCACAAACTCCACATAATCAAACATGCCCGAATGACCAATCGCCTCGACGACTGAAGGCCATGTGGAATGGATGTGAGTCGAGAAGGTTGGCTCACCACTATTGAGCTTCTCGCGCAGGACATTCTTACGCATAGGACTGCCTTTCAATTTAGCTTGCTGAGTTGAAGAACTGAAGGATGGGATCGAGGCCGATGTCGCCTCGTGTAGGTGGATGGTGTAGAAAACGACTCTATTGATGCATCTCTATTGGTGCATCAGGCTAGTGTCCTGTCATGCATGAAATGATGGAAATAAATCGGTGCCCGGACCGGCATTTATCTCTGAAAAAACGGCCTTATATCCGAAACCTTTTCTATCACATGACGATTGACAGGACACTAGTGCATGAGGCGCGTTGTGAGTCCGCCATCCACGACAATATTCGTGCCGGTGATAAAGCTCGACTGTTCACCCGCTAGGAATGTGGCTACGTTGCCAATGTCCTCTGGACGACCAATGCGCCCCAGGGGATGATAGCCGTTGACCCGCTGCATTGCAGCCTCAGCATCGGGTTCTGATGCCAGCCAGCGATCCAAGAGCGGTGTATCCATAAAGCCTGGGCTAATCGTATTCACGCGAATCCTAAATGGGCCAAGTTCTTGTGCCAAGCTGCGCCCCATCGCCACCACAGCCCCTTTGGCAGCGGCATAGGCTGTCATATAGGCAACCGTCATTTGAGCATGAACACTGCCAATGTTGATAATCGAGGAACCGTTTGCAGCCTTGAGCAGGGGCAACGCTGCCTTTGTCACCAAGTAAACACCCGCTGAATCAACGTTGAAGATACTGTTCCACTCGTCCAATGTCGTCTCTTGAATGCCCTTGAAGAGATTAAAACCCGCATTGTTGACCAACACATGCAGCGCATGCGTGCGGTCTGCCACAGCATGAAACATGCTTGTAACCGCACGGGCATCAGAAACATCGGCAGCCAAAAAATGGGCGCGTCCCCCACTGGCACGGATGGTTTCGGCTGTATCTTCGCCGGTAACATCGTTCTTGTCATTGACAAAGACCTCTGCCCCGGCAGCCGCCAACGCCAAAGCACAACCGCGGCCGATTCCTTCGCCTGCGCCCGTGACCAATGCCACACGTCCATCTAGCCGCACATTCATCCTGTGGCTCCCCATGCTGATTTGGTTGAAATCGTTTGTGCTTTAAGGCAGTCTAGCATCAATCGCAGCCACGTGCAATTGGCTGAACAATTCTCCACTCTTTCGGAATATGGGCGAGCAACCATATGTCCCAGAATTAAAAATCCATGCGGAAGTGGTAAACCTTCCGCATGGATGACTGCTTCTAAATACGCTAGATACTGGGGGATGATACGGTGTTACTCGCGACTCAATACGGGAGCAACCAATGCTCGTGCACGCAGCTCTGCAAAGGCGGTACTGCCATCATCCTCGAGCAATTCAGTCTTCACACCACGCTCAAAGAGGGGTTGATTGCCTTGCGAGAAATACGTCCACATGGGCGCGGTATTGTGGGAATTGTCGGCAAAATAGACATTGACTCCATTGGCGCGGCTATATTTAATCAAGCGATTGGGCAGCGTCAAGTCGGCCTTTTCCACGCGATATTTAGAAATCGCAGCCTCGTCAAGCTCCACACCCAACCCCGGCGCTTCTGGCACACGCGCATAGCCACCCACCACATCAATCCGTTCGCTTACCAGTGGATGCGAGTAGAGTTCATGACAGGTAATCGCGGGCCATTGTGCATGCGTCAATACCGCACCCAAATGCAACGCCATCGTGGTAGTCAAGCCGGTTCCCACCATCTGCAAGAAGAAGGGCATGTTCGCCATCGCAGACGAATGTCCATCTGCCACTACACGATTCACGCCACCACCAATCACAAAGCCATCGCAGTAGCCTTCGCCAATCGCTGTGCGCCCTGGCACGCTGCCATAATGATGCGCCGTGGCTGTGCGAATCTGCGAGCGTAGCAACTTATTGCCTGGTACATCATCTGCCCGGATTGGCCCCTCGAAGATCTTAAGCTTGGGGAAATCCTCTTCCAGCTTGCGCAGCACCGGTACTGCATTAGAGACATTGATAAGGAAGTCATTCCAGTCAGCATCAATACTAAAATAGTCAGGCGTCGCCGCACTCATGCGTTCAATCGTCTCATAGACATCAAACCATGGTCGTGCCTTAATCTTCATACAGGTGTAGCCCAACTCCACTGACTTCTTCACTTCAATTTCATACTTCTCCGGCGACATATCGTGATCCCAAAAGGAGATGGGACACCAATCACGCACCTTTTTGCCCAGCAATTGATAAGTGGGCACGCCCGCCAGCTTGCCCGCCGCATCAAAGAGCGCCATCTGCAAGCCAGCACCCAAGCTGTCATCCCACATCAAACTAAAGGGTGAATGACCAATCACCTGATCAGCAATGTTCACGCGGCCCCAGGTGTAATTTTGGATCGTTTCACCATAGCCAACAATGCCTGCATCCGTCACTACGCGAATCACTTCCACTTCAGCCCACGCATGAATACGCGCTCGTTCCATCTCCAGACGTACTCGCTCCACAAACGGTATATGGAGCAAAATGCGCTCAACTTCCGTCACTTTGGCGCTGATGACCCCTGCGCCCAACTTGTTGGCAGAAGACAAACCTGCACTCATTTCAATGCCTTTCCACAACGCTAAACTGCTTGAAATTGATTGATTTGATAAAAGCCAACTTACCTATCACTCAGGCACCACCCTAACCACACCCAGCCGCGCCCCTTCCTCGGAGCTGGGAGCTCCAAGGAAGGTCATTCCCCCAAGCAAACCGGCATAAAAATTATCTTCACCACCCTGTTACCTCTAAATTGTTACCTCTCAATTTGAGCAAGTGTTAGCCTAGACAGAAGAAATCGGGGGCAAACCAAGAAGGTGTGTTACGTGATGTAGCTGTTGGAATAACCGTTGGAATAACCGTTGGAATAACCGTTGGAATAACCGTTGGAATAA